>CAIYCP010000093.1 GCA_903924715.1 uncultured beta proteobacterium | reverse complement strand
ACGGGCGGGCGAGTCATTAACCCATACGAAAAGTCGTAGCCTAGCGATCCAAGCAAACCAACAAAATGCTTTTGCAATGGAAAAAACAATGCTTTTTTTCGCGCACTTTCATCAATCACAATATTTGCAGCAAAGCAGCTTAACAAGCGCTGATCGCCAAATTTCATCGCAAAAGGTATGGCACCAAAGTGCGCCAATATTTTTTGATCTTCTTCGTACACCATTTGCAGGCGCGGGGCGTTTGTTACCACAACGGCTGTATTCGCTGTCGACCTGACGCCAGACGCAATCACAACGTCTTCGTGCAGCCACCGCAACATTCTCACAAAGGCAGCTTGATCTAAGGGCGGGATTAACAACGCATTCTCATCTGCCATCGTAGCAATGTTCGGCAGATCAGCATCTAAGGCATCACGAAACATCGCGATCACTTTTCAACATAACGAATGCTCGACACTGCTGTCTGAAGTGCACAATTTTTGACTCAAGCGTCGAGGCAAAAGGCAAGGGATCCATCGTCCACGCGTCGGGCGCAACCGTTTTGCAAACAGCGTGGTCTTCTTCAAACACTTGACGATTCACCTTGGCGCTCGATGCCAAAAAGGGTTCGACCATTTTTTTTGCATTGTCTGACGCGGCGGGTACCGCGTATAAGCGACTCGTAAAATACGTTTGCGACGACTCGCGACCTGGAAAATAGTTTTGCAATGAATAAGAGTACCCAAAGGTCGATGAAATCATCGAGAACGGAAACAAAAAGATACTCAGATATTCTTCGCGTTGATAATCGATATTAAATAGCCGTTTCAACCCAGCTAACTGCTTCGCAACGCGAGAGTTTGTCACCGGCGCGTGCCAAACCGAATTACAACCATCAAATATATTTTCACCCTCAGCTAAGCCTAACGTGGCTAGGGTTTGCCTATGTATCAAAGGGATGTGATACGGCTCTAAGGCGTTTTCGATAGCAATCGGCCACGCACATTCAAACGCATAACGATTGAAATCTTCTCGTGACGAAATATTGAATGAAATATCTTCCAGCGTTTGAACCAAACCGCCCAACTGTTCTGCCAAGCTTGTTAGCGGAGTAACGCCAACAAATAAAAAATCACCACACCAGTCCAAGTGATAAGTATTTAAAACAGGTTTGCCGGCTGTGCACGCGGCAAACTGCGTCGGGTTAGGAATGATGACTTCGCCGTTTCGGTAGCTCCAACCATGGTAGCCACAGGCATACGGCTGCTGACCAACGTCTTGAGCATAAATTCTGGCGCCACGATGCGGGCACTTGTTATCAAACGCAACAAGTGTGCCGTCGTCATTGAACACCACCAAGTCACCCAAGGGGGTATCAAATTTAACAAAGTCGTTTGGATTTGCCAGTTCTTGGCGGTGACCAACAAGGTGCCAATAATGCGTAAAGAGCTCAGTGTCGAACGACATGCGGCTGCCCCTTAACGTACAACGTAACCGCCATCAACAAATAACGTCGTGCCCGTCACCCACTTACTTGCATCGCTTAATAAAAAGACCGCGGCGTTAGCCACATCATCCGCTTCGCCAAACCCTAGCAAATGGGCTTTTTCGTACTCAAGCGTGGCGGCCTCGCCGCTATTGCGTGTTAGGCGCTCGTGCATCGCGGTTTGAATCGCACCGGCCGCAATAGCATTGACCCGAATACGGCGCGAAGCCAGCTCAACGGCTAACGCGCGCACTAAGCCTTCGACACTAGCCTTGGCTGCAGCATAGGCAGTCATCCCACTTTGACCGGTTGAACCCGCGACCGATGACATCAATACGATTGAGGCACCCTCTTGCACGACATTTTTTTGACCGACTGCACGGGCAATGCCAAACGCGGCAAACACGCTACTTTGAAAGGTTTCATCCAAATGTTCTTGCTTGGTCAAGCGTACGGGTCGAATCAATTCAGTACCCGCGCTATGAAACACCCCATTCAACAAGCCATGTTCAGTCGCTAAACCCTTGACCCAATCCGCAGTACCGTCTGCATCTTTCAACGCGAAAGGCGCTAGTACGTGCTGCGCGCGACCATCAAGCTTTACACGCGTTTGCTCCAAGCGCTCAAGATCACGCCCGCCCAACAGTACTCGGCCACCGCAGGCGGCAATCAGCCTGGCAGTCGCCTGCCCAAGGCCTGACGAAGCCCCAGTTACTAAATAAGTTCGGCCAGTTAAGCAGGTGTCTGAAAACTGATTCATTGTTCGATGGTCTCAACACAAATTAACGGGCCAACCGTCAAAGCCGCACCACCCCACGAATAACCCACCCCAAAACCAAACAAGCTCAGCTTTAGAGATGAAGTTAACAATGGATCACGCAGACGTGAAGTCATCAACAAAGGGATCGAGGCCGAGCTTGTATTACCGTACTCTTGAATATTGACAGGCGCTCGTTCTTTGGGGATCTTCACCTTTTTGACCAGGTGATTCAACATGAACAAATTTGCTTGGTGAAATAAAAAGTAATCTTGTTGCTCGACGCTTGTGTTTGAAGTCGCCATCAAGCGCGACACCAAGGCCGGTATCGTGCGCAAGGTGAAATTAAAAATCTCGCCGCCATCCATATATAAGTGGCTTTGATCCACCACCTGCCCAGCGGTATCTGTTT
>CAIYCP010000092.1 GCA_903924715.1 uncultured beta proteobacterium | reverse complement strand
CGCCACCGCGTATTGATGGACGCTCTATTAATTATGCGGCGACAAGTGAGCAGCCTGGCGACTTAGATCCGACACCGGTCTTTTCATACTTGGGCCATCAAGGGTTGCATCCTCGCCAGGTTTCTTGCTGGGTCACGCATACAAACGCAAAAACACATGAAATTATTCGTAGCGGGCTTGATCGCTCTCCGATGTATAGCGGTGTTATTGAGGGCATTGGGCCAAGGTATTGTCCCTCTATAGAAGATAAGGTTCATCGCTTCGCCGACAAAGACGCACACCAGATCTTTCTTGAGCCAGAAGGTCTATCAACCAACGAGATTTATCCTAACGGCGTTTCAACCAGTTTGCCCTTTGATATTCAGTTAGCGTTAATTCGCTCTATGGCGGGTCTCGAAAATGCTCACATTGTTCGGCCTGGTTACGCCATTGAGTATGATTATTTTGATCCCCGCGAATTGAAGGCAACGCTTGAAACCAAAAGTATTCGAGGTTTGTTTTTTGCAGGTCAAATTAACGGTACCACCGGGTACGAAGAAGCGGCGGCTCAAGGCTTGATTGCAGGGATTAATGCTGCCCGAACTGCCCGCGACGAAAGTCCATTTATCCTTCGGCGCGATCAGGCCTACATGGGCGTTTTGATCGACGACTTAATTACGAAGGGTGTGACCGAGCCGTACCGGATGTTTACCTCGCGGGCCGAATATCGATTGAGTTTACGAGAAGACAATGCAGATTGGCGCCTGACTGAAAAAGGGCGAGAGTTTGGCTTGGTGGATGATACTCGGTGGGCACACTTTATTAAGAAGCGTGAAACCGTTGAACAAGAAATTGCAAGATTACGCTCGACCTGGATTAACCCGCGCATGCTTGACCCCACTGTGGCGCTTGAAAAGTTAGGTAAAGAAATAGAGCGTGAGTACTTGCTATCCGATTTACTCAAGCGCCCCAACGTTTCATACCAATCCTTGATGAATATGCCCTTGGCCCCCGGGATCGAGTTACCTCGCGGCTTACCCGCAGGTGAAGACGCTGAACAGGTTCAAACACAAATTAAGTACGAAGGGTATATCACCCGTCAACAAGACGAAGTCGATCGCCATCTGGCTCAAGAATCACTCGCAATCCCACCAGACCTCGACTTCAGTGCAGTGACAAGCCTCTCCTTTGAAGTGCGCCAAAAGCTGAAAACGCATCGACCAGAAACCGTTGGTCAGGCCTCACGCATCTCAGGCGTGACCCCTGCAGCAATTTCGTTGCTGCTGATTCATCTGAAGCGTTATCAATACGGCAAGGCCGCATAACGTGGTGGCTACGCTTTCCAAGCCAGAGCTCATGGCACCTGACCGGCTTGACCGGGCACTGGATGCGTTCGCACTGCTCGCCACCCCGACGCAGAAAGCCGCGTTGCTTGAGTACCTTGCGCAATTATTGCGCTGGAATAAAACCTACAACCTCACCGCAATTCGAGATCCCGCACAGGCGCTAACCCAGCACATCTTTGACAGCCTCTCTGTTGTTGCGCCGATTCAAAGAAGCCGGGAGCATCAGTCAGATCAGGCATCACGCCTAATCGATGTTGGTTCAGGCGGCGGCCTGCCCGGCGTCGTTCTTGCAATCATGATCCCTGAAGCACAAGTCATTTGTGTGGACGCAGTTGAAAAGAAAACCACCTTTGTTCGTCAAATGGCAGGCGTTTTAACACTTCCAAACTTAACTGCTCGCCACGCCCGTATAGAAACCCTTGAACCCCTAGACGCAACGCTAGTGATCTCACGCGCCTTCGCAACGCTGCAAGATTTTGCACAACTGGCGGGTCAACACGTCTGTCGTGATGGCGAGTTGGTGGCAATGAAAGGCAAGCACCCGATCGATGAAATACCCACTCTTGAGTCGCTCACGCCCTGGACGATCCAGATGGTCGAGTCTCTGACTGTTCCCGAGCTTTCTGCCCAGCGGTGTCTGGTCTGGATGCAACGGAAAGGAACCTAATGAACATACCTGTCCCACCGATAACCGCACGCGTTTTTTGCATCGCCAATCAGAAAGGCGGCGTTGGCAAAACAACAACCGCAATTAATCTTGCTGCGGCACTTGCCAAACTTAAACAACGTGTGCTGCTCATTGACCTCGACCCGCAAGGCAACTCGACGATGGGCAGCGGCATTGATAAAAGTAGTCTTGCCCATAATTTGTATCAAGTATTGATTGGTGAAGCGACCATACCCGAGGCAGTCGTTGCCTCCGAAAGTGGTGGCTATGATGTCCTGCCGGCGAATCGCGAACTTTCTGGCGCTGAAATTGATTTGGTTGGTATGGATGAGCGAGAGCTACAGCTTAAACACGCACTCGAAAAAGTAGAGCTTCACTATGACTTTGTTCTGATTGATTGTCCCCCAACGCTTTCGCTGTTAACACTGAACGGTTTAGCCTCTGCGCATGGCGTCATCATTCCGATGCAGTGCGAATACTTTGCACTTGAGGGTCTATCAGATCTGGTCAATACAATTAAGCGCGTTCATCGAAACATTAATCCTGAACTCAGTCTGATAGGGCTGTTACGAGTGATGTATGACCCGCGCGTCACGTTGCAACAACAGGTCTCGGCGCAACTCGAGGCGCACTTTGGCGACAAGGTTTTTAAAACGGTTGTGCCGCGCAATGTTCGACTTGCCGAGGCGCCAAGCCATGGTATGCCAGGGGTCGTGTATGACCCGAGCTCACGCGGTGCGCAAGCCTATATCGCTTTTGGCGCCGAAGTGATCGAGCGCTCGCGCCCCAACCAAACATAAAACGATGGTGCGCAACGTAAGACCTGCGCACCTTATACAAAGGAATGACGATGGTAAGTAAAAAACCTAAGGGTTTAGGACGTGGACTGGATGCATTACTTGGCGCAGATGCGCCCGGCCTAGGCCAGCTGGGCCAAGCGGGCCCGGCAACAACAATACCCAATACCTTGTTGGTATCGCAATTGCAGGCTGGAAAATATCAGCCCCGAACACGAATGGACGAAGGTGCGTTAGCGGAGCTGGCCGAATCGATTCGTGCGCAAGGCATTATGCAGCCGATTTTGGTCCGGCCGATTAATGTAGCGAAAGGTCAGTATGAAATCATTGCAGGCGAGCGGCGTTTTCGCGCCGCGCAATTAGCTGGCTTAAACGAAGTACCCGTTTTGGTGAAGGATGTTGCGGATGAGCATGCCGCAGCAATGGCCTTGATCGAAAATATTCAGCGCGAGGATCTCAACCCTCTTGAAGAAGCACAAGGCGTTAAAAGACTGATCGACGAGTTTGGTCTAACGCACGAACAAGCGGCGACCGCGATTGGGCGTTCACGCTCTGCTACGAGTAATTTGCTACGCCTGCTTAATTTGGCAGCACCTGTGCAAACGATGCTTTTGGCAGGTGATATTGATATGGGCCATGCCCGTGCGCTGTTGGCGGTTGATGCAGCGGTTCAAATCCAATTGGCCAATCAAATCATTGCCAAAAGATTGTCTGTGCGTGATGCCGAGGCGCTTGTGACGCGCACAACAAAAGAACCCATTAATAAAACTGCTGCCAAAGCAAAGGGCGTATCACGCGATGTGATTCGCCTTGAAGAAGCATTATCCGACCAGCTTGGAACCAAAGTGACCTTGAAGGTTGCTAGCAAGGGTCGAGGACAATTGATCATTGATTTTCATGGTTGGGATCATTGTTCATCGCTCATTGAAAAATTAAATCTCAAAGAAGAAATAGACGCCTGAGGTAGTGAACCATGACGACAAAGACCTATAAGTATGTTGCGCCCAAAGCATTAAAGCAATGGTTGCATGACAAACAAGAAATTGCGTTAATTGATGTGCGCGAGCATGGTCAATATGGCGAAGAACATCTCTTCTATGTGGTGTCTGCCCCCTACAGCAAACTCGAGAGCGAAGTACAACGGTTAGTTCCTCGAAAGACTGTGCGCTTAGTGCTGGTGGGTGATGATGAAAATCTTCTCACCGCGCGGGCTGCGCAACGACTTCAGGACTGCGGCTTTACAAACATTCATTTGTTAGAGGGCGGCATCCCTGCTTGGAAAAACGCGGGCTATGAAGTATTTGCTGGCGTAAATTTACCGAGCAAGGCTTTTGGTGAATTGGCTGAACACGCGTTCAACACGCCGCGCATCACGGCACAGGCACTTAATAAAAAAATAACGGATCAAGAAGACCTCATTATTCTCGACGGACGCCCATTTACCGAATACCAAAAAATGAGTATCCCGACCGCGACCTGCTGCCCGAACGGTGAACTGGCCTTGCGTATTGATGCGCTGGTGGTTCGACCAGAAACTACGATTGTTATTAATTGTGCGGGGCGCACCCGCAGTATTATTGGCGCCCAAACCCTGATCAATCTTGGAATAAAAAATAAAATCCTGGCGCTCGAAAATGGCACCCAGGGTTGGTATTTGGCGGATCTGCAGCTTGATCATGGCGCAACCCGCAAATACCCAGAGCAAGTTAATCCGCAAAACCTGTCTTCGCAACAAACACGTGCGAAAGCGCTTGCCCAAAAACACCAAGTTGCATTTGTAAATGGCGCCACGGTTGAGTCGTGGTTACGTGACAACTCACGTACAACATTTTTGTGTGATGTACGATCGCCAGAAGAGTTTTTACGCGGCACCGTGCTTCACGCACAAAACACGCCCGGCGGTCAGCTTGTACAAGCAACCGATCAATTTGTTGGTGTACGAGGTGCCCGACTCGTCATGTTCGATGACGAAGGTGTTCGAGCGCCTGCGATGGCTTCCTGGTTGGCGATGATGGGTTGGGAAGTTGCCGTTTTAACCGATGCGTTCACACATCAATGGACGCAAACGCTGAGACAAACAAGCGCCCTTTCGGGTGAACGCGCCACACCGTTGACGCCTGCCACCGCAGAACAATTGAAGTTGGCGCAAAGTCAGGGTGCGCGAGTCATCGATGTGCGCGCAAGTACAAAATATCGTCAGGCGCATATACAAGATTCGATTTGGTCAATACGACCACAACTACATCAAATATCCGCATTAAGCGGCGCGCGCGTTGTGTTAATCGCGGACGATACAACGGTTGCGCAGCTTGCGGCACTTGAACTTGAACAAGCCGGCGTTGCACAGATACAAGTCAATATGGATAGCGCAACAACTTGGCAAGCCGCAGGGCTCAAGGTTGTTGCGAATCCCGCCCTGCCGACGGATCAAGACAGCATTGATTATTTATTTTTTGTTCATGACCGACACGATGGCAATCGCGTGGCCGCACAACGATATTTAGATTGGGAAGTCAATTTGCTCAATCAAATTGACGAACAAGAGAGAAGCAGCTATCACCTGCCTCATTAATAAAATCTCCACGAAAGGAGCATCGCATGAGCCCGACACGATTTTTTTTGATGCATTTGAAGCAAGTATTAGTTGGTGCAATATGGTTGTTATGCGTCGGCCCTGCTGCGAGCCAAATATTGGCTCCGCTTGCGGATTTTCCGAAACAAGCCTTGACCATTATTTCGCCCTTTCCACCGGGCGGCGGCAACGATAGTCTTGCCCGATTGCTGGCGGCAGAACTCGCGCCGATTGTGGGTCAACCCGTTGTCGTCGAAAATAAAGCGGGTGCAGGCGGCAATCTTGGCACAGCCTATGCGGCGCGTGCAAAGGCCGATGGCTACACCTTGCTGATGTCGCAAACGAGCATCATTGCGGTCAACCCCGTGATGTACGAAAACGCGGGCTTTGTTCCCCAGACCGACTTCGAGCCCCTGTCTCAGCTGACCAACTCCTCGGTCGTGTTTATTGTGCGCGCACAGAGCCCCTATCAAACCTTGACGGATTATCTGGCAGCGGCCAAAGCGCGCCCTGCCGCGATTAACTTTGCGACACCAGGCAATGGGACGCTCTCGCATTTGACGACGGTGCGACTGGCCAGGCAGGTTGACGTACAACTCACGCATATTCCTTATCGCGGTGCGGGCCCTGCAACAACAGACCTTTTAGGCGGCCAAGTCGACATGCTGGTGACCTCCCCATCCTCGGTTGAAAGCTTGGTGTCGTCGGGCAAGCTTAGAGTGTTGGCGGGAACCAATTCTGACTTGATTGGTATTTTTGCTGGCACGCCTACCCTCGAAAGCCTGGGGATAAAGGGGATGCAAGTTGCCGATTGGTACGGATTATTTGTTCCCAAGGCGACGCCAACAGACAGGGTCGAATATCTCTTAAAAGCAGTACAACAAGCTATGAATACCAAAACATCGATAGCTAAAGTCAATCAAGGCGGCTCACAAGTCGTTGCAAGCGATCGCAAAGAGTTTAGTGGCAAAGTAGCTCAGGAAATCGCAACCTGGTCGGCGGTTGTTAAGGCAGCGGGCGTGAAGGCTGAATAAGCACCTTGCGGATTAAGAACGCTAGCCATATCACGCCCTTAACGCGCATTTGTAATCATGCAGTCAACTTGACAATGCGTAAAAACTCCCTCATAATCGTCGGTTCTCTTGTGGAGAGGTGCCCGAGTGGTTAAAGGGGGCAGACTGTAAATCTG
>CAIYCP010000091.1 GCA_903924715.1 uncultured beta proteobacterium | reverse complement strand
CGATTACATTCGCGCACTTGAATACGGCATGCCTCCGGCAGGCGGTTGCGGTATCGGCATCGATCGTCTGGTGATGCTGTTAACGGACAGCCCAAGCATTCGCGACGTGATTTTGTTTCCGCATCTGCGCAAAGAAGATTAAGTGAACGCGCCTGCTGCAGTCGCAACGGCCAGCAGATCCAAGCGTACAGAGGCGCTATTACAAGGGCCTCTGTTGTCGACCATCTTAAAACTGGCAACGCCCAATGTCTTAGGGCTATTTGCCTCAACAGGCATCATCGCTTACGACGGCTACATCATTGGCTTACTCGGCACACAGGCGTTGGCGGGCGCAGCCCTGGTGTTTCCGATTGCCATGCTGATGCAACAAATGTCGAATGGCGCGCTTGGCGGATCCATCAACTCAGTCGTTGCCCGCGCCTTGGGGTCGGGCGATCGTGCGCTGGCAGAACGCCTTGCCCAACATGCGATTGCCGCCGCGTTAATCATGTCCGCCATTTTTTCGTTGCTTGTGTTGGGCTTTGGTCCGCCGATCTACACCCTGCTCGGCGGCAGTGGTGAAAACCTGCAAGTCGCCCTGACCTACTCAACAGTATTGTTTGCGGGCGGCTTTACAGTTTGGTTAACCAACACACTCTCGGCAGTGGTGCGCGGCTCAGGCAACATGGCAATCCCCTCGTTCATGCTGATTGGTACAGCGGTGCTACATGCGGGGTTATGCCCCTTACTTGTTTTTGGTTGGGGCCCGTTTAGCGGACTAGGCATTGCCGGTGCCGCCGCTAGTACGGTCGCCGTCAATGTGTTGGCAACAAGCGTCATGCTGGTTTACTTGCTTAGACCGCAAGCCGCGGTCAGGCTGCGTTTTAACGGTGCTTGGTCAGCCAGCTTATTTCGTACAATTTTGCGCATTGGCCTACCTGGCACCTTAAGCCCACTGCTCAGTAACAGTTCGATCTTGATTGCCACCGCCTATATGGGCACCTACGGCATCAGTGCGCTCGCAGGTTTTGGTGTGGCAGCAAGACTCGAATTTATCCTAATCCCGATCGTATTTGGCATCGGCACGGTGTTAACAACCATGGCAGCCACCAACATCGGTGCCGGCAACCCCAAGCGTGCCCTTCGCGCAACCTGGACCGGTGCCCTATTAGTCGCGCTCATCACCGGCACGATCGGCGTCACTGTTGGGGTGTTTCCAATGTTGTGGATGCAATGGTTTAGTGCCGACCCAGCAATCATCGCCTTTGGTAGTACCTATCTCAACATCGTCGGCCCCTGTTATGGCTTGTTTGGCGTTGGACTGGTGCTATTTTTTGCCTCACAAGGCTCAGGCAAATTAGGTTGGATGCTAATCGGTAGCACCACCCGCGTTGTGTTTGTCGCCGTCGCGGGTTGGGATGCGGTGCATTGGTTTAAAACCGAACCCCCGGCCATGTTCATCATCGTTGCGATTGGCTTTGCACTGTACGCAAGCATCAACGCCCTGTCGCTGTACATTGGTCGTTGGGGATTTAAAGCGTAAAAAGTTTCAACGAACTACTCCCTAAAGCTCGCAACTCAGTGCACGAAAAAAACTACCCGATCGTTGAGAGTCAAGCTGATTTACAACTAGTAACTTGTTACAAAAATTGACTGTACTCGTAGACCTCTTGTGTGATTTCATTCTGAGCGGGCATGATGCCCCGTATGAAATAGCAATACCGGAGGTCTTTTTTTCATGCATGGCGCTTCAATTTATATTATGATTCTGTTTCGGACGTTTTCGTCCGGTAATTCGATATGACTGGTGCCGAGTTCATCAAGAAGGTGAAATCCTTGAGTAAAAAGCGCGGGGTACCGTTCAGTCTCAATGCATCACGCGGTAAAGGAAGCCACCAAACTCTTTATTACGGCTCGTTATTCACCGTTGTACGTCACCCGCCGGACGAATTAAAAACAGGGACTTTTCACGCAATGTGCAAGCAGATTGCTGTTAAACCAAGCGACTTATAGAGCCAAACAGATGGAATACTTTCAATATGCGGTTCTTTTAAAAAAAGACACGAGCGGTGGCTACGTCGTCACCTGCCGCGATCTACCTCAGTTGATTACCCAGGGCGAATCGATTGAAAACGCGCTATTTGAAGCCAGCGATGCGATGGACGAAGTATTCGCGGCGTATATGATCAACAACGTGAAGTTTCCTGAGCCCAGCCCCAAAAAACGCGGCGAGTATATGGTTGTCCCACCGGCCGAAACCATCGCAAAAGCAGCATTACACACCGCGATGAAAGAGGCCCGCGTTAACAAGGTTCAAATGGCTAAACGATTAGGGGTCGATGAGAAAGAGGTACGTAGACTCTTAGACCCGCACTACGGTTCGAAACTTCCCCGCATTGCCGAGGCAATTTCACTGCTGGGATGCCGCTTGGTGATCGGATTAGAGCTTGCCTAACTCAACAACGTCTCTTATGAACAATCCGCCGAACGCCCTGCCCCAAGATACTGCCCTCCCAATCGCGATCAAAGAGATCGGGAGCTTTCACCTTGGCGGACGGCAAGTCGCCTTAGCAGGCTTGCCGACACGCGAGATGGCGTTTAGCAACAAGGGCTTGCCGCTGGTCGTCGATCCGAACGGCGAGGTCGAAGTAGAACAAATGTATGTTCAGTTCGTCAAACTTGCACAACCAAAATATAAGCTTCCTCTTTTACTTTGGCATGGCGGTGGCCTCACTGGCGTTACCTACGAAACCAAGCCTGATGGCCACCCCGGTTGGCAGATGTATTTTTTACGTGCGGGCTGGGATACCTACGTGAGCGACGCCGTTGAGCGTGGTCGTGCGTCATGGGCACGCTACCCCGAAATTTTTAAAACTGAGCCTTTGTTTCGAACCAAAAAAGAGGCTTGGGAGCTTTTTCGAATTGGCCCCACCTATCACCCTGACCCTGCTCAGCGACTTGCCTATCCCCAAACTGAATTTCCGACTGAGGCCTTTGACCAACTCGCCAAACAGGCGGTGCCACGTTGGAGCACCAATGATGCCGTCACACAAAAAGCCTACGATGCCTATGTGCAAAGAATGGGCCCTTGTGTGATTGTGGTGCATAGTCAAAGCGGATATTTTGGTCTGCAAGCCGCGTTGAACAATCCAGATAAAGTCAAAGCTTTGGTGTTGGTTGAGCCGCATGGCTCACCTGACCCGACACAAACCGATCTCAGCGCGTTCAACCATATTCCAACGCTCTGGGTTTGGGGGGATTATGTCGAACAAGTCCCGTTTTGGTCGAAGATCTATCAACAGCAAGAAAACTTTCGCGCTCAGCTGTTAAAGCACGGTGCGCGCGCTGATCTATTGAATTTGTCAGCGCTTGGCATTCAGGGCAATAGCCATATGCCGATGATGGATCGCAATTCAGATGCGGTCGCAGCACTGATCCAAAAATGGCTGATCGAACAAACATAGAGTGATGCAGACAGGCGCACCCGTCTTGCAATCAATACGCCTTCAACCACCCCAACCCAGCTTCAACTTCACCGCGTGGGCGGTATTCGCAGCCGATCCAGCCTGTGTAGCCCAGTTCATCAACACGCTTTAGCACGTTGGGATAATTCACTTCGCCTTCATCAGGCTCATTGCGCGTAGGAACTGCTGCGATTTGAATGTGACCAATGTGTGGCATGTACTGCGCCAACTTAGTCAGGATGTCGCCCTCGGCGCAACCCACGTGATACACGTCAAACATCAGCTTGATATTGCTACGCGCGCAAGCCTCGCGGATTGAATTTGAATCGGCTTGCTTTGAATAAAAGTAACCAGGCTTATCGCGCTGATTGATGGCCTCTAGCAGCAAAGTCACGCCGTGCGGCGCAGCTTGATCAGCGGCCCATTGCAAATTGCGAATCAGTGTTTCGCGCGCTTGCACTTCTGTGCCTGGCTTTAAGATTCCAGGCATGACATGAATCGCCGGAGCGCCGCTACCGATACACCACTGTAACGACTGCTCAAAGCTCTTTTTAAAATCAGCCTCACGGCCAGGTAAAGAAGCCAAACCCGATTCGCCAATACTGGCATCGCCCACAGGCGTATTGACTGCCAACAATGTCAGATTTAAACGCGCCACAGCTGCCTTAACATCTTGCGCAGGCGTGTCGTACGGCCATTGCAGTTCAATCGCTTTAAAGCCACTGGCCGCCGCGCGATCGATGCGCTCGAGCAAGGGCAAGGTCGACCAAAGAAATCCTAAATTTGCAGAAAAGCGGGCCATGATGAACTCTCGTCTCTAAATAGTGGATTAGTGACTTTCTTTAGCGTGATTAATTGTATAGCGCGGGATTTCAATCGTCAGATCTGCCAAACCGATCTTCGCCTGACACGCAAGCCGCGACGTGGTCGACAAGCCCCAGGCGCGGTCAAGCAAGTCTTCTTCAGAATCCGAAGCCGCTTCAAGCGACTGAAACCCACTTTTAATGACCACGTGGCAGGTCGTGCATGCACAAGATAATTCGCACGCATGCTCAAGCTCTACGTGATTGTCTAGCAGGACGCGACAAATCGATTCGCCCGTCGGTACATTTTCGATGACCTTGCCCTCAGGGCAAACATCAGGATGAGGAAGAATCGTAATTTTTGTCATGGTCTTTAAAGCTCAATTAACAACACAGTCAAACAACACTCAGGTAACCGACGCGACACCAAGCGCGTGCCTTACAGTTCGTTCAGCGATTTACCTTTCAAAGCAGCCCGAATACTTCGATCCATTCTCTGCGCCGCAAAGTCATCCGTCACGTCCGATAGCGCTTTGACCGCGATACGAATCGCCTCGATATCGCTGCCCTCTGCACAGAGCTGTGTCGCCGTTAACTGCTGCGCGATTCTAGTTTGTTGCGCCGCGCTTAATAAATCAGAATCAGCAGCCAAGGCCGCGACCACTGACTCAATCAACTGCTGAGCATCAACCTGTTGCTCGCGCAGCATCCGCATTTTGGCATCATGATCCGCCAGTGAGATGCTATCGGACAACATCCGCGAGACTTCATCGTCCGTGAGGCCGTAAGACGGCTTAACAGTCACAGACGCTTCAACACCTGAACCCTGCTCGCGTGCAGTGACGCTCAGCAAGCCATCTGCATCTACTTGAAACGTCACACGAATACGTGCAGCGCCTGCAACCATAGGCGGAATACCGCGCAGTTCAAAACGCGCTAATGAACGACAATCTGACACCAAATCACGCTCACCTTGCACAACGTGCACAGCCAAGGCAGTTTGACCGTCTTTGAAGGTGGTGAATTCTTGAGCCCGCGCAACAGGAATCGTGCTGTTACGTGGAATGATGTGTTCAACCAAACCACCCATGGTTTCTAAACCAAGCGTCAGTGGCGTGACATCCAGCAACAACCAGTCTTCACCGGGATTGCGATTACCTGCCAACAAATTGGCCTGTAAGGCGGCGCCCAAGGCAACCACTTGATCAGGATCCAAATCGGTTAGGGGCTGCTGTTCAAAAAAAGCTTTAACACCTGCCTGTACAACAGGCATACGCGTCGCACCTCCGACCATCACGACACCATGCACTTCTTTGACGGTTAGGCCAGCATCTTTTAAAACTTGGCGCGCACAGGCAATCGTACGTTCAACCAGCTTCTGCGCGAGCGCCTCAAAAGCAATACGCGTCAACGACAGGTCAATTTTTGCGGCACCTAGCAGTACTGTTTCGGTGT
>CAIYCP010000090.1 GCA_903924715.1 uncultured beta proteobacterium | reverse complement strand
GCCCGTGGCAGTCCGGCAACCAACCGCCACCCTGCAGTCCACTTCCCTCATATATTTTTAGATTTAATCCAAACATTGGCGCGTTATAGCCCTCGATGACCACGGTTGCAAAGCACCCCGGCATCCTTTAAACAGCTTTTAAGGTGAATCATGCTTTCGAATCCAGCCACTAAATACATCCCGTTTAAACCCTTCGAACGCGATTTCTCAGAACGCACGTGGCCCACAAAAAAGATTACCCATCCACCGGTCTGGATGAGCACCGATCTGCGTGACGGCAATCAATCTCTGATCGAACCCATGAGCGTCGAGCGCAAGTTGCGCTTTTTCGAAATGCTGGTCAAGATCGGCTTTAAAGAAATCGAAGTCGGGTTTCCGTCGGCGTCACAAACCGACTTTGATTTTGTGCGCAAACTGGTCGACGACAAGCTGATTCCTGACGATGTCACCATCATCGCTTTAACGCAGGCGCGTCCAGAGCTGATTGAGCGCACCGTCGAATCGGCTGCCGGCGCCAAACGCGCCATGATTCATCTTTACAACGCGTGCGCGCCCGGCTTTCGCCGCATCGTTTTCAACATGAACCGTCAAGAAGTTAAACAGGTTGCCGTTGAAGGCACGCAGTGCGTGATGGATTGCATGGCCAAGCATCCCGAAACTAAATGGCTGTATGAATATTCACCTGAAGTCTTTAGCACCACTGAACCCGACTTCGCGCTTGAGGTGTGCAACGCAGTCACTGCCCTGTACAAACCGACACCTCAGAAAAAAATTATCTATAACTTGCCTGCAACCATCGAGGCCACCACCCCAAACATGTATGCCGATCAAATCGAATACATGCATAACAACCTGAACAAGCGTGATTCAATCATTATCAGTTTGCATCCGCACAACGATCGCGGCACCGCCGTTGCAGCGGCTGAATTAGGGCTCATGGCCGGTGCAGATCGTGTCGAAGGCTGTTTGTTTGGTAACGGCGAACGCACAGGTAACGTCGACTTGGTCACCTTGGCCTTAAATCTTTACACACAAGGTATTCACCCCGGTCTTGATTTTTCAGATATTGACGAAGTACGTCGCTGTGTTGAGTTTTGCAATCAATTGCCCGTGCACCCGCGTCATCCGTATGCCGGTGACTTAGTGTTTACGGCCTTCTCGGGCTCACATCAAGATGCCATCAAAAAAGGCTTCGCCGTACAAAAGGCCGACGCCATCTGGGAAGTCCCTTACTTGCCCATCGACCCTGCCGATTTGGGTCGCAGCTACGATGCTGTGATTCGCGTCAACAGCCAATCAGGCAAAGGTGGGGTGTCTTATTTGCTTGAACAAGAACACGGCTTAGCCTTGCCCCGTCGCTTGCAAATTGAATTCAGTCGCGCCATTCAACGCGTCACCGATGAAACCGGCCGCGAGGTGACCGCTGAAGCCGTCTACACAATTTTCAACACCGAGTATCTGGCACAGACCGAACCCTGGAAACTGATCAAGCACAGCATTACGGGCGACCCCAGTGCGGCCGAAGGCAAACACTTTACGATCGAGGCCGAGTTTGAAGTCGAGGGTAAACGTCGCGTTCTTAAAGGCGTGGGCGATGGTGCGATCTCTGCGTTTGTAGATTGTCTGGGTATTCCTGTTCGGATTATGGATTATCACGAACACGCTATTGGCACCGGTACAGATACGCGCGCCGCTTGTTATGTTGAAGCGCGCGTTGGCGATAGCCCCACAGGATTTGGCGTCGGAATCGATCGCGATATCGTCACGGCTTCGTTCAAGGCCGTGTTAAGTGGTCTAAACCGGCATATCAAAACAAACTAAGTCGATCTCGTTTTCACTGAATAACTCGCGAACATGTACAAACTCATCAGCGCCACGCCTAGCCCGTATGCACGCAAAGTCAGAATCCAACTTGCAGAAAAAGGGATTCCGTTCGAGCTCATCACTGAGGTGCCCTGGAACACCGATACTCAAACGCCTCTTTACAATCCGCTTGAGAAATTGCCCGTTTTAATCTGCGAAGATGGCTCAAGCGTGTTTGAATCGCGCTATATCAACGAGTGGATCGAATACAAGCATCCAACCCCGCCACTGTTTCCAAAGGATGTTGAGGGGATCTTAGCCGTCAAGCGTTTTGAGGTCATCGTCGATGGTGCCTGTGACGCGCTGGTACTCATGTTCTTTGAAATTGCGCGAGATAAAGACAAACAAAGTCAGCCCTGGTTTGAGCGTCAACAACGCAAGGTGGACGGCGCCTTAAGATATCTGTCAGAGTCGATTGGTACCAAAGCGTTTTGTCACGCAAACACCTTTAGCCTGGCTGACATTGCAGCCGGAACGCTCTTGCGGTATCTAACGGTACGGTGGCCGGCTAAACCCTGGCGCGACCAATATCCCAACTTAGCCGCCTACTCAGATCGCCTCGAGCTACGGCCGTCTTTTAAAAACAGTGTGCCCGTGCCGCAAGTGATCCGAGATCGCGTCGCCTAACACCGCTAGGCCCCTTCACAGGAACACGTTTTGCTTTCTAACATTGAACGGCCGACTGCACCGCCCGCACGCCTACAAAAAGTCTTCGCTGATCTTTCTACCTCCATCCTCGCCAACGGGCTGATTGGTTTTATTTTTGCGGCCACCGGGCCCTTCGCTGTAATTCTGTCAGTCGGCACACGCGGTGGGCTGACATCGACTGAACTTGCTTCGTGGGTGTTTGGTGTTTTTGTTGTGAATGGCCTGCTCTCGCTTTTTATGAGCTGGCGCTATCAAATGCCACTCGCCTTCGGCTGGACAATTCCAGGCACTGTTTTAGTGGGCCCCGCGTTGCAGCACTTACCTTTCTCTGCCGTGATTGGTGCGTTTTATGCCACGAGTCTACTCATCCTATTGCTTGGGCTTAGTGGTTTTGTTAAACGCATCATGTCTGCGTTGCCCATGCCAATCGTCATGGGCATGGTTGCGGGCGTGTTTCTTCACTTTGGCTTAGATGTCATACTCGCGCTCGATCGTGATGCCGCGATCGCCACCCCAGAT
>CAIYCP010000089.1 GCA_903924715.1 uncultured beta proteobacterium | reverse complement strand
TTTAACGGCTTCACGCTCAATTTTTAATTGAATGATACGGCGATCGAGGCGATCCATGACTTCAGGCTTAGAGTCGATCTCCATACGAATGCGTGCAGCGGCTTCATCGATCAAATCAATCGCCTTGTCGGGCAAGAAACGATCGGTAATGTAGCGATTAGAAAGCTCGGCAGCAGCCACAATGGCTGGGTCGGTGATCTCTACACCATGGTGCAACTCATACCGCTCTTGCAGGCCGCGCAAGATGGCAATCGTTGATTCAACATTTGGTTCATCAATAATGACTTTTTGAAAGCGACGCTCAAGGGCTGCATCTTTTTCAATGTACTTACGATATTCATCAAGCGTTGTCGCACCGATGCAATGCAATTCGCCACGCGCAAGAGCAGGCTTAAGCATATTGCCGGCATCCATCGCACCCTCGGCTTTGCCTGCGCCAACCATGGTGTGAATTTCGTCAATAAAAACAATATTATTGCCATCGTCTTGCGACAACTCTTTAAGTACGGCCTTTAGGCGTTCTTCAAATTCGCCGCGAAACTTTGCGCCCGCGAGCAAACTGGCTAAATCAAGCGATAGCACGCGTTTGCCGCGCAAAGACTCTGGCACTTCATCATTGACGATACGCTGTGCCAACCCTTCAACGATGGCTGTTTTTCCGACACCGGGTTCACCAATCAAGACTGGATTGTTTTTAGTGCGGCGTTGCAAAATCTGTATGGCACGGCGAATTTCATCATCACGACCGATCACAGGATCGAGTTTGCCCTGTCGAGCACGCTCGGTTAGATCCATGGTGTATTTGGATAAGGCTTCGCGATTGGACTCACCATCCTGGTCTTTGACCGATTCTCCGCCACGTACGGCGTCAATCGCCGCCTCGAGCGGCTTGCGTTGCAAGCCGGCTTCTTTAAGCGCCCGACCCACATCCCCTTTATCGTCCGCTAACGCCAATAAAAACAATTCGCTCGGGATATAGGTGTCGCCGCGCTTGGCGGCCTCTTTGTCGGTTCGTGCAAAAACAGCCTGTAGATCGCGACTGACCTGAATGTTGTCGTCGCCACCTTTTACTTTCGGCAGGCCTTTAAGCACCGCCTCAAGTGCGGTTTGCAGGCGACTGACGGCCACACCAGCGCGAGACAGCAAACTGGCTGCTCCGCTATCAGTATCAGCCAACAAGGCCGCTAGCACGTGCGCAGGCTCGATATAGGGATGCTCGCTGCGCGATGCCATGCTTTGGGCGTCGGCAAGCGCTTGCTGAAACTTAGTGGTTAATTTGTCGAATCGCATAGTCGTTTTCCTGAAACAATGGCTTGTGGCCTGTAAGGGATGACCCCTAGATGCGGTCATCTTGACACTTTTCAATAGCGGGCTAACGAATACTTATGGCGATATCATCGCTCGACCACACAAACCGCCTCAGAAGGTATGACGGTCCGTTTAGTGTGCACTGTCGGCTGGCGTGCGAGCCTGATTTAAATCAATTAGCTGCAACATACCTCTTAACTAGGATCAAGAGGCATACAATCAAGGTGATCTGCGACCTTGCACATGAAATCTGTGGAGCATTCAACCCTACTACGCGTGCCAATCTTCGCGAGGCCTTAACATGCAAAAACGAATCTCTGTAGAAGTTGATTCACAACACTGCTCTACCTGCATGATGGGGCACGTTTGTTTACCTGTCGGGATGCCTGCCCACGAGGTCCAACAACTTGACGCGCTGGTTACAGAACGGATTCGCATCGAAAAAGGCCAGCCCCTATATCGACATAACGAACAGCTAAACGCGTTATTTAGTTTAAGAAGTGGCTCAATTAAAACCTTGCTTGAAGAGGCCAATGGGTCTCATCAAATTACTGGCTTTTACTTACCCGGCGAGATCGTCGGCCTAGATGGCATGATTGAAGGCAAGCACAGCTCATCAGCGATCGCGATGGAAGACTCTGAGGTTTGCGTCGTACAGATCAAAGACATTGACGAAATCAGCCGCTCTGTCCCCTCGTTACAGCATCAGGTTCGCCGTTTGATGAGCAAAGAAATTGCACGATCACATCAAGTGTTATTAGCGCTGGGATCCATGCGCTCTGAGCAAAGACTTGCTGCCTTTTTAAGCAACTTGTCACAACGACTCTCAATCCTAGGGTATTCGTCCACTGATTTTGTGATGCGAATGAGCCGAGAAGAAATCGGCAATTACCTCGGGCTCACGATTGAAACAATCAGTCGTTTATTTTCGCGCTTCGCGCGCGACGGTGTCATCAAAATTAATCAGCGCGAAGTCAAAATTATTGACATGAAGGCGTTGAACGAACTGGTCGACAAACCCTGCTAGTCTTTTTAGACAGCAGGTTCAGCAAATAAGCTTGTCCGTACAAAATCCAGGGCTGAGTGCTTGCTGCTTAACACCTGCTGCCCCAAGATGGCTGACCAGTAACCGGCTCCCCCACCCGCTTTTGCCCATTCATTTAAGCGACGGGTATAAAGTTGCAGATCAAATTCTTGCGTGACCCCAATCGCACCATGCACCGCGTGTGCGACCGCCACAATACGCGCAACCGCCTGACTGGTTTGCGCTTTCGCCAAGGCGACCAACTCAGGCGTGGGCTGCCAATCGATGCTGCGACAAGCCATTTC
>CAIYCP010000088.1 GCA_903924715.1 uncultured beta proteobacterium | reverse complement strand
TTGAATGAATTTCATTCAACAAAGTTTTTGCGAGCTGGGCGTAGCGGGGGCCAGAGCTAAACCCTTCAAACTGATATTGACTCATATCACCGCATGCTCGCGCAAAAAAGCGATTTGTTGTTCAGAGAAGCCCGCTTGGGTCAGTAGCGCGTTCGTATCCGCGCCCATGGCTGGCGCCGCCCGCAGCGGTGCCGCGTCACCACTGCAGCGAAGCGGCGAGGCAACACCCAAAATTTCTTTACCTTCTGGCGAGCGGGTGATCACGACCCCTTGACGCGAATGAACAAACGGATTGTCAAGCGCTTGAGCGACGTCATAGACGGGCGACGCTGGCACTTTTCCTGCAAATTTTTTCATCCAATTTGCGGTCGTGTCCGTTAATGTGACGCTATCAATATCGGCATTAAACTGCTCGCGATTCTCTAAGCGATTTTTATAAGAGCTGTATTCAACACGCGTGGCCCACTCTGGCTTACCCAGTTCGGTCGCTAGAATCGGCCAGAATTTTTCTTTATTACACATAATAAAGATCCAACCATCTTTGGTTGGATAGAGCTGACTCGGTACCAACGAGGGATGCCCAGAACGCGGCGCCCTGCCCGTCATGTGCGAGCCATTTAAGTACCACGTCGCCAAGTACGCAAGGTTATGCATGGCAACATCAAACAAGCTGCAATCGACATCACGGCCCACGCCTGTTTGCCTTGCACCTAAGACGGCCGATACTAGGCCCAGTGCAGCAGTCGTACCCGTCATCAGATCAATCATCGACAAGCCAAACCTTGAGGGTGGCCCATCGGGTTCGCCCGTCAAAGACAGGTAGCCTGCTTCAGCTTGCATCAAATAATCATAGCCAGGCCAATTGGCACGCTCACCGTCGCGACCGTAAGCAGACAAATGCACACACACAATATCTTTACGAATATGCTTGAGTGCGTCATACGTCAGGCCCAACTTGGCCGGTAGATCGCCGCGCAAGTTGTTAAACACTGCGTCAGCATGCTCAAGTAGTTTATGCAAAACCTCTCGGCCTGCCTCTTGCTTCAGGTCAAGCCTAACGCTTTTTTTATTACGATTAAACGCTTGGTAAAAGTGGCTGTCGCCTGGGCCAAAGTAATGAGGTCCCACCCCACGCCCGACGTCTCCGCCATCGTGGGGGTTTTCAATCTTAATGACCTCGGCGCCCAAATCAGCGAGGTGTTGCGTTGAAAATGGGCCAGCACCATATTGCTCGATGGCCAAAATCCGCATCCCTTGTAAAGGCAAACTCATATCGGATTCCGTGCAATCAATTGTTTCGCAATAATGATACGTTGCATCTCGTTGGTCCCCTCGCCAATCGTCAGCAGCGGCGCATCGCGGTAAAAACGTTCGACTAAATATTCTTTTGAATAGCCATAGCCACCATGAATACGCATCGCCTCCATACTGTTCTCAAGGGCCGACTCAGTCGCAAACAGCTTTGCCATGCCGGCTTCCATGTCGCAACGGTCGCCACGATCGTAAGCCTCAGCTGCGCGCATCGTTAACAAACGAGAAGCTTCGGTACGCGTCGCCATATCGCCTAGCTTTAGTTGAATCGCCTGATGCTCGCAGATCTGCTTGCCAAACGTTTTACGTTGTTGCGAATATTTAACCGCCTCGTTTTGCGCCGCCTGCGCCACACCCACACCACGCGCGGCAACGTTAATCCGACCCAACTCAAGTCCGTTTAGAATCATCCGTAAGCCTTTGCCTTCTTTTTCGCCAATCAATTGATTGGCAGGCACGCGGCACT
>CAIYCP010000087.1 GCA_903924715.1 uncultured beta proteobacterium | reverse complement strand
TTCTTTGTTGCCAACAAACGCCCGCGCCTAGAGCGCGAGTGCGCATCGTCCCGCGAAACCTGGACTGCCACCGCCCAACCGTCGAACGCCGTTCGCTTTCCGAAGCGAATAGCAATAGAACCCGCAAGTGTCCGTGTTTTCGGGCTATTGTCCTTTTTCCCTCGCGATCGATATCAGTAGCGAAGGGGGGGGGCACAGGCACTTGACTTTGGCTATAAAATAGCGTAATGATGATAAAGTTATCAAAACTCTAATAAATATCAAGCAGATAAAGACATGGCCAAGAAAAAAGCATTCTTGATTCCTCTAGCCTTGGCGCTGGCAAGTTTAAGTCCGCTATCGGAAGGTTCGTCAATCCCGTCGACCTTGCAGTCACGAATTTCCGCAGAAGCAACAGGCTTCATCAATAAAGAATTTTCTGCGGAAAATTATGAAAGTCTCAATATAGATTTGTTCGTGCTGAAGAGGAGCGACAACACAACCGTTTTTGCTGGCCACTCGTCTCACCGATCACATAGTTCGCATAGGTCTCATTATTCTAGCCGCAGGTAAAAGTTTTCCAAATAAAGGAATTCAGATGAACAAGAAATCATTTTTGATACCGTTGGCAATCGCGATATCGGCATTAGCGCCTCAGGCAAAGGCAACGATCGCAACCGCAACCAGCGCACCAGTCGCAAATTTAATTCAGGGCGCCCCAAATGTTCTGGCGACAGACATTGCAGTTGGTACAACACAAAACCTAACCTACCAAGAGGGCGTTGATCTATTTAGCTTCGTTTTAAAACGTGCTGAAAATGGACAGATTTTCGCGTATCACGCTTCACATGCATCGCATGCGTCTCACGCATCGCATGCGTCGCACGCCTCTAGTAGCAGATAAAACATGCCATTACCGGTCAACTCGTTGACCGAGCATGTGTCGTTTGACATTGCAGCTTTTAGTCTAGAAACAGTCAAACGAGCAGCGTATCGTTACATAAATCGATTCGCTGCGGAAATCTGTGTTGAAGGAGGTAAGGTCATTTGCGTACTGACCTACCCTCCCAATACGACCAATGCGTCAGCAATTAAATACGTTGCCGATTTCCGTAAAGAAGTGCTTGATCAGGATCTCCGACAGTCCATCTCGGAAGAAACTGCACCCATGAGAAACGCCATACTTGCATTGGCATTTTCTAAAACGAAGCTATTGGGCGATGAGTAAATTTCAGCCTTTGGCTTATTACGAAAAGCCACTTGAGGCAGGCTATAAATTACTCCCCTTTAACTTTACTGAACTCGCGGCCGACGAATATGTCCTGACTAATTTAGTCGGTGAGCATTTATTGTTGCAAAGAAAAACGCTAAACCAGTTGGTGCGACATCAACTGCATTCAAATGACCCTGCGTTTAATGAGCTCAAATCTAAGCATTTCATATTAGATAAAGGCTCAAACGTCGCACTTGATCTGCTCGCGCTGAAGACGCGAACAAAATACCAGCAACTCCCAGAATTTACATCGCTACACATGTTTGTGGTCACTTTGCGGTGCGAACATTCCTGCCCGTATTGTCAGGTGTCACGTCAGAGTGATGATAGGTTGACCTTTGATATGAGTCCAGAAACCGCTGAAAAAGCGGTAGAGATGGTTTTTAAGTCACCTTCAAAAACGATCAAGATTGAATTTCAAGGCGGTGAGCCATTGCTAAATTTTGAACGAATCGTTCAAATTGTTAGCTCCGCACTGATAAGAAATGAAACAGAGAAACGTCAGCTTCAATTCGTCATTGCCACCAATCTCGCGTTGATTAACGAAGAAATACTGCAGTTTTGCAAAAAGCATGAAATTCTAATTTCAACGTCACTTGATGGACCGGCAGATTTACACAACAAGAATAGACCTCGCCCGGGCGGAAACAGCTATGAATTAGCAATCAAAGGGATTGCACAGTCTAGGGAGGTATTGGGTCACGACAACGTTGGCGCGCTCATGACTACAACTTTGGCGAGCTTGCCTAGAGTCATAGAGATCATCGATCAATATCGAGACCTCGAATTTGACGGCATATTTTTGAGGACTCTCTCGCCATACGGATTCGCAATTAAGACCAAGTTCTTCGCGGCTTATAACGCAGAGGAATGGTTGAAATTTTATTTTCAAGGGCTCGATTACATCATCGAGATTAATAAGCGCGGAACCCATTTCGTTGAATACTACGCAACGACGATTCTTACGAAAATGCTAACCCCATTCAGTCCTGGGTATGTCGACTTGATGAATCCATCTGGGATCGGCATCGCAGCCTTGATTTACAACTACGACGGTGATATCTATGCCTCTGATGAGGCAAGAATGCTGGCAGAAATGGGAGATAAGAAATTCCGCCTTGGTAATGTACTTTCTGACACGTACAAAGAGATCATGCTGTCTGACAACTTACTGGATCCACTTGAAAAGTCTTTCACCGCGAGTGTTCCCATGTGCAGCGACTGTGCCTTTGAACCCTTTTGCGGAGCTGAGCCTGTGTATCACCATGCAACGCAAGGCGATTGTGTCGGCAGAAAACCTGATTCCGAATTCTGTAGTCGAAATATGGCGATATTTCGATTTCTAATAAAAAGAATGAAGGATGATCCCGAGGTCAAGCTGATGTTTCAACGTTGGGTTGGGCGTTAAGTGATCAATCTTGGAGGACGCTTCATCTCAATTCAGAGTGCGCCATTAGAAAAAGCGCAAGGGTCACTCTACAGAGTTACACGAAAAGGCGATCCATCAGCGTTAAACGAAAAATATTCTGCTTTTCTTGTTGAAGATAGAAACCCGCCCCCTAACCATGCCGCCTATTTTGTCTTCGAAGATCAAAAGGAACTGCTAAACACTATCCGTAGCGATCAGGTCGGGATTGTTTTGCCCAACGAATTTCGCTATCTGGATTCCGGAGATCTAATAAGGGTAGAGGGCCAATCAACCCGCATCAGAGTTCTATTTAGAAAAGCATCACCGCACAATCATTTTTTGGTCACTGAGCGTTGCGATAACTACTGCCTAATGTGTTCGCAGCCACCAAGGAATGTGGACGATGACTGGGTGATTGATGAAATACTTCAAATGATCCCTTTGATCGGCCGCGACACGCATGAATTGGGCTTTACAGGTGGAGAACCCACTCTCCTTGGAGATAAGCTATTAGCTGTGTTGGAATCCTGCAAATCAAACCTCCCCAACACGGGTATCCATGTTCTATCTAACGGCAGGCATTTCTCAGATCTTGGGTTCACGAGGAAGTGGGCAAACATAAATCATCCCGATTTAATGGTTGGCATTCCTGTTTATTCTGATGTCTCAACGATCCATGACTATGTCGTTCAAGCTGATGGGGCTTTTGATGAAACGATCAAAGGAATACTCAATCTAAAACGATTTAATCAAAAGGTCGAAGTCCGAGTTGTCTTGCATCAACAGACCTACAGAAGGCTCCCTCAGTTAGCAGAATTTCTATCTCGGAACTTGCTATTTGTAGATCATGTTGCTTTGATGGGCCTAGAAATAACCGGTTTCACAAGGGCCAATCTTGACTCCTTATGGATTGACCCGACCGAATACCAAAAAGAACTGTATCAAGCCGTTCAAATTCTAGACGCCAGCGGTATTCGCACATCTATTTATAACCTGCCATTGTGTCTTTTAGACAGACGACTTTGGAATTGGGCAGTTCAATCAATCAGCGATTGGAAAAATGAGTACATGCCAGAGTGCGAGGGGTGCAGCGTTAAAAATCGTTGCGCGGGATTCTTCGCCTCAGCAAAGTTTAAAAAAAGCGACCGAATAGCTCCGATAAAAGAGGATTTCCATAGCCTTATGCAGCGAAGCCAATCCTAACAGGCTGTTCAAAAATGGTTTCGATACCCGTATGGTTAAAGAATAGGAAGCTACTGAAAGTGCAGTAGTTTTGGGCTCCAAGGGTTTTCATCCGGAGCTCAATTTTCTCGTGGGTGTACCGTAGAATCTCCGTGAATGTGATGCAATAACGGAGTGGTTATGGACTGGCGTTTGCCTCGCGCTGCTCCCGATACCACCGCTGAAACTCCACAACCATCAACGTCGTAAGCGCCGCATCCTCTGCTAGTTTTTCGCAGGCGGTAGCAGGTACATGGTCAGCGGTGGTTGCATCAGTTCGGGCGGCAACGCCGGGAACGGCGGGCACAGGGCCGGGATGATCTGTGGCTTCGACGCGCACGCGCTGAGGAACACGGGCAGTCGACCATCGGGACGTCTGCTTGTGGCAGGTCCGCCGCGGCATGGTGTGGCACTACAAGCAATATGCGCGAGATCAGGCGCCGGATGACCGCGGAACGTATGCCGAGGCCGAGATGGCGGCGCGGGCCGCGCGTGCGGGGTTGTGGCAAGACGTGTCCCCTGTTGCGCCCTGGGAGTGGCGGCATAAAAAGTGAGCGTTTGTCGCGGCGCCGGGTACGGTTAGACTGATGATGCTGGCGTAACTATTGGGGTAACTGTGAACAGTGTAAGGAACCTATAAACAACCCGTGCTTATCCGGTTGTCACCCAAGAATCCCAGATCAGAGGTGTCCTGGTCCGCAAGTGGGGGAAAACCGCTTTTGCAGGCCGTAAGGTACCCGGATCGGCAGGCCGCAGACGCGGAATCGATGCCATTGTGGGACGCGCCGCATGGTGTGGGTGACAACCGGATAAGCACGAAACCTACTCCTCTTCGCCAGTAGCGCATGGGCTGCGCCTATTGCCGAAGCTCTTGACGCTACTGCGCGGGGTGACTACCAACACTTCAGATGCCATGACGACCCAAAATTCTCTGCTGAGTCGATCGCAATCAGTCACTATATTTATTTAAAAACTGTACATTACCTTCATCCCATATTCATTCGTGTTGTTCGCTGGTTCAAAAACCGTCCCAGTAAACCTGCGTAGACCAACCGCAAATGTTCCTGTGACGGAATCAGATTGGTTTATGTTCCAATATTTGTAATATGGACCGACCGCCCAAGTATCTGTTTTATACATAACACTGACGTTGACCCCATAACCAGATCTTTGTTTATTTGTGACATCAGGAACTCCAGTTATGCCCCCCCGTCCATTTAGGACGGAAAGACCGCT
>CAIYCP010000086.1 GCA_903924715.1 uncultured beta proteobacterium | reverse complement strand
TGGTCGTATCGCCAATTACCGCAATCTTTTTGAGCTTTAAGATGTTCAGGCAGTAGTGTCGTACCGCATCATCCCACTGTGTGTTTGAGGGTGAAATGCGAAAGGCATTGGGATATTTTTTTGGATCGATTAGGGTATCGATCACACAAGGATGAATATTGGGCATTTTGGCTTTAGCCAAAATCGGAGTCACTGCTAAGGACTCGCCAGAGTTCGTTGGGCCCCAAATCGCGTGAACCTTCGCCTGGCTAATGAGCTCTTGCGTAGCGTTTACGGCTTTGGTTGGGTCGCCCTGGGTGTCGCGCGTGATGATTTCAATTTTTCTGCCGCCCACACCGCCAGCAGCGTTGATGGCGTTCGTGGCGAAATGAACGCCTCGGTCAAATCCGGCCGCAGGTGCTGAGCTTGGGCCCGTCATCGCGACGAGCCAGCCGATTTTGATATTTTCAGTTTGCGCTAAGGCAATTCGCGGAAGAGACGAGGCTAAACCCATTGCGCCAACGCCCGCTACGAAATCTCTACGAGAAATACTCATTTGTCTCTTCCTTTGTCTTTTAGTTATTTAGACGGGCGTCTGGTGCCCATCTGTGTACGGAACTTCTAAATCCAGTATATCCATCGAATCTGTAAAAGACAACACTCGATTTAGTCTATTCTTCTATTGAATTAGGGTATTCGATCATTGCATGCTGCAACGCCAAGCTTGATCAATCTTTGAAAGTTATAAAAACTAAAATTTAGGGTAGCCAGAATGTTGAAATACAAGTGGTTCGCAGTCTTAGTGTCGGTTTTCTTCGGAACGAGTGCCTTTGCGCAGCCTTCTTATCCGTCCAAACCGATTCGCATTATCGTGCCGTTTGTGCCGGGCGGCCCAACAGACGTGTTGGCACGTGCAGTGGCACCTGAACTCTCGCAGTCGCTCGGGGTACCGGTCATTATTGAAAATAAGGGTGGTGCAGGGGGTGGTATTGGCATGGAGATGCTGGCGAAGGCTGCGCCGGATGGTTACTCATTGGTTTTAGGCTTAACGGGTACGAACTCGATTAATCCGTATTTGTATAGCAAGCTGCCCTACGACTCGATCAAGAGCTTTGCGCCAGTCGCGCCGCTGGTGTCGTTTGTGAACGCGTTTATGTGTACTTTGAAATTGCCGGTCACAAATGTCGCTGAGCTTGTCGCTTACGCGAAGGCTAATCCAAACGCAATCTCCTCGGGCTCTGGGGGTAATGGAACAACCGCCCATCTTT
Organism: uncultured beta proteobacterium; assembly: GCA_903924715.1. Lineage (GTDB taxonomy): Bacteria > Pseudomonadota > Gammaproteobacteria > Burkholderiales > Burkholderiaceae_B > Zwartia. The sequence continues at coordinate 4,192 of CAIYCP010000086.1, read as the reverse complement.
CGCTCGAAGTATTAAAGTTTATTTCGGGTGCACCGATTCAACATATTCCGTATAAAGGAACCAGCCCCGCCATGAATGATGTGATTGGTGGCAACCTCTCGTGCATGTTCGACGTGCTCGCGACCAGCATCCCGCAAATTAAAGCGGGTACGGTTAAAGCGCTCGCGGTGACGGGCGGGAAACGCAGTCGTTATTTACCCGAAGTGCCAACAATGACTGAGTCAGGATTGCCTGGCTATGATGAGACCGTCAGCGATCTTTGGTATGGGTTGTTTGCGCCAGTCGGCACGCCTCAAGCGATCGTCGAGCGACTCAATACGGAAGTTGATCAGGCGATGAGTACCTCTGCCGTTAAAGAGCGCATGGCCGCGCAGGGTTTTGAGCGTTTAAAAATGTCGCCTGAAGAGTTTGCTGTGTTCTTACGTGCCGATCTAGATAAGTGGGGCAAGGTGGTGAAGGCTGCGGGCATTAGGGCTGAATAGTTAAACAAAAAAGGAATATACCGTGAAGCAAAATGAAGGCCTGATGGCATTTTGGGCAAATATCGAGCCAGAGAATTGGCTTGAATATCAGCAGTGGCATAACTGCCAGCATATTCCCGAGCGCGTCGCGATCGAGGGTTTTCGAATGGGGCGTCGTTGCCGTTCGGCCGCAGACCCTTCACGGTTCATGATGTTTTATGAAACGGTATCACCTGAAACATTGCAAAGCCCAGCCTACTTACATGCCCTGAGCAATCCGACCAACTGGACTAAAAAATCGTTGAGCTGGTTTAGTCATGGGGCACGAAGCGTTTATCGGCGTAGCGCGGTCACTAATGAGGCTTACTCGCACGAGGCTCCGCTCTTGATTGTGATTCGCTATGATGCAGATCAAGAATGGGTCGCACGCACCAGTGCGACAGTCAGACGTGTTCAGCAATATGTCCTCGATGACTTTGGCTCAAACGTCAAGACCACTGAACAGTCGATTCATGGCGCGAAGCCCACGGCGAGGCGCTGTTTGGCACTGGCCGAAAGTGAAGACTCTACTATTCTTGAGGCGGCACGCGTGGGGCCGATTGATTTGCGCACACTAGCTGAAGCAATTGGTCTACCGCAGGGGCAAAGCGCTGACCTCGAGTTGTATTGGCTCGAGGTTGCGATTAAAAGCCCCAATTCTTAGGCGCGTGCGTTGGCGGCTGCGACAGTGTCTTTCCAGTCAGGCACGTCGGAGCCCGCTGCTGCGATTTCCATCGATACCATGGTGTAGTAACCCACGACACAGACGAGATCGGAGTATTGCTGATCAGTGAGCAGGGATTTTGCACGTTTAAAGGCGGCGGCGCTAACGCGTTTTGTGCCAAGCAGTTCGGTGACGAAGTCGTAAATGATATCTTCGTCGGGTTGCAAACCCGCGGGTTTACCGCCACGCGGTAAGGCATCGACTACCGCGGGCGATACGCCGTCTCTGACGGCCCACTTGCTGTGCAGGCCCCATTCAAACTGAGATTCCATGTGGCGTGCTGTGAGCAAGATCGCAAATTCGTTCAGGCGTGCTGGCAGTGATGATTCATTGCGAAAATAATTACTAACGGGCGTGACCACCGCGGCAAACTTAGGCGAGCGCAAGGTCATCCAGTGATGTTTGGGCAAGTCAGTTAATTGCGCTTGCCAACCTGAGCGATAGAGCTTCATGACCGCTTGTTGTTCAGGCGTCAGATCTTCGGGGGCGATAGGTGTAAAACGCAGGGGCTCAAGTGGAGAGGTCGACATGGAAGTTTCCTTTGCAGAGACAGGCTAAGATGTAGAAAATAAAGCGGTGCCCGCAAATGGGCAACGGTTACAAGAAATCAATAAAAAGAGAATGGGTTAAATACTAGCCTAGAACAACAAGGAGCACATATGGTTATCACCGACGCACAGGTTCATCTTTGGGAAGCGCATCGCCCAGACCGTCCTTGGCTGCCTGAAGATGTTGGGCATACCGTGATTATTGCGGGAGAAGGCGCGAGGCCCCACCGTGAAAAACCCTTTGAAGCCGCTGAAATGACCGAACTCATGGATGCGACGGGCGTGTCGCGTGCGATCATTGTGCCGCCCTCGATGGTGGGCAGCAAAAATTTGACTGCACTTGAAGCGGTACAAAATTACCCAGGCCGTTACGGCATCATGGGCCGCTTTGATCCCGAAGATCCGAACGCACGCGGTTTGCTCGAAACGTGGTTGACGCAACCAGGCATGCTTGGAATTCGCATGACGTTTCACAAGGCGAAGTGGTCACGCTGGCTCGCTGATAGTTCACTCGATTGGTTTTGGGCAGGCTGTGAACGCCTTGGGATTCCGGTGATGGTGCTGATGTCTGAGCAACTCGATGTGCTGGATCGTCTTGCGACGCGTTATCCAGAGTTGAAATTAATTTTGGATCATATGGGTCGCAAAAGTGCATTGCGCGATGACGCCTGTTTTGCCGATCTCGATATTCTGCTCAAGTTGGCAAAGCACAAAAATCTTTCAGTGAAGGTGACGTCTGCGCCTGGCTATAGCACGCATCCTTATCCTTTTAAAAATATTCAACCCTATCTTCAGCGCATCATTGAAGGCTTTGGCCCCCATCGCTCGATGTGGGGCTCGGATGTCTCGCGCTTGCCTTGCACCTATGCACAGTGCGTGAAACTGTTTACCGAAGAGATGGCCTTTTTAAAGGGCAATGATTTAGAGATGGTAATGGGTGGCGCACTGGCTAAAGTGTTGAATTGGCCTGCAGCTTAGTCGCTATAGCGAAGTCTTTGCATGTAACCGCACAACAATCAACCTCGTGACCGAGAAGAAGATAATGAGACAAAAACTATTGTTATGCCTGACCGCTATGACATTGTTGGTTGCCCAAAACGTGATGGCCCAAAGTCAGCCTTACCCCACCAAGCCAATTCGAATGATTGTCGGCTTTGCGCCCGGCGGCTCTGCGGATATTTCGGCAAGATTTTTTGCTGAGGCGATGACGCGAGAGCTCAAAGAAACTGTCGTCGTTGAGAACAAAGGCGGTGCGGGTGGCAATATTGCTGCGGCAGAAGTTGCGCGAGCCGAGCCAGATGGCTACACGATTTTTTACGCCACGTCTGCGATTGTTTTAGGCCCGCTGTTGTACCAAAGTGTGAAGTACGATCCGTTTGTCGACTTTTCACCCGTGATGTTGACGGCCACGAATCCCTTGGTGTTTTTAACGGCGCCAAGTTTGGCACCGCGGTCTTTAAAAGAATTTGTAGCGTATGCAAAAGCTCAGGGCAATATGAACTACGGTTCAAGTGGCGCGGGCACCATGACTCACTTGCCTGCCGCGGCCTTTGCGCGCGAATTTGGTTTAGAGTCTAGCCACATCGCCTACAAAGGCGAATCGCCAGCGCTGGTCGATGTCGCCAGTGGCCGTACGCAATTCATGATTTCGACTTTAAGCGCAGCGGTGGCGATGATGTCCGATACGCGAGTGCGTGCCTTGGCGGTTGCGGCGACACAGCGTAGTGCACTGTTTCCGGATGTACCCACGTTTAACGAAGCCCTGGGAACCACAGATTGGGTGATGGGCGCCTGGCAGGGGGTCGTCGTGCCGAAAGGCGTGGCGCCCGAGATCATCAAAAAATTGAGTGATGTGCTGGCGACCGTGTTGCAAGATCCTGCACTGAAAACAAAGCTCGCTCCGCAAGGTACGGTACTGTTAGGTGGTACCCCAGCGCAGTTCACTCAATACATGAAAGACGAGCAAACGCGCTGGAAAAAAATCATTACTGAGAGCGGAGCTAAGGTCGAATAATTTATTTAATGCCGATCTTGTTTTCGCGAATCAATTTATCTAATGGCTTCGCTTCATCGACTAACATTTTTGCAAAAGCTGCTGTGGTCATCGCAGTGGGCGGTATCGCCTCGTTAGTCAACCAGAGTTTCATTTCTGGTTCTTGGATGATTCGATTGACTTCTTTATTTAAGCGGGTGACTAAGGTCTCTGGAAAGCCCTTGGGTGCAAAGATGCCAAGCCCATCGATGAGCTTGACGCCAGGGACTGCGCGCTCATTCACGGTCGGCAAGTCGGGCAAGCTAGGTGACCGCTCGCCATTGACTAAGGCAACAGCCCGCGCTCGACTATCAGCGACATAGGGCTTTGCAAATAACCAAGTGGCCAACATGACATCCACACGGCCGCCTAGAAAGTCAGCCATCGA
>CAIYCP010000085.1 GCA_903924715.1 uncultured beta proteobacterium | reverse complement strand
GCCAACCCCTCGGGCGAAAACTCCCTGGTCGCATCGGACTCGAACTTAGGCTCATTGTGCAAGGCGGACTGCGTATTCTCGAAAAAATCGAACACGTTCAATTTGACGTGTTTCGACACCGACCAACCCTTGGTGCGCCTGATTGGGTGCTTATGTTCGCTCGTGCACTGCGAAGCTAAAAAACATGACCCCTCAAGAATACTGTCAGGACAAAGCAGCCAAGAGCGGATCAAGCTTTTATTACGCCTTTCTCTTTTTGCCGCCCGCTCGTCGCCAAGCAATTACGGCACTCTATGCGTTTTGTCGCGAAGTGGACGACGTGGTCGACGAATGTACCGACTCCTCACTCGCCCGGATCAAACTCGCCTGGTGGCGTACACAGGTCGATGCCCTTTTCGAGAATCGCGCTGAACACTTGGTGATGAAGGCGCTGATGCCTTGTCTTGAACCTTTTGACATCACCCGCGAACGTTTGCTTGCCATTATCGATGGCATGGAGATGGATCTGGATCAAACCCGGTATCTCGACTGGCCAGCCTTAGAAACCTATTGCTGGCATGTAGCCGGTGTCGTGGGCGAACTCTCGGCTAGCATCTTCGGGTACCAAGACGCCGCGACCCTGCAGTACGCCAGCAAGCTCGGCTTAGCGTTTCAACTCACCAACATTATTCGCGATGTCGGCGACGATGCACGCCGCGGACGCATCTATCTACCCATCAGCGATTTGCAAAAATTCGGTGTACGCGCGGCTGATATTCTGAATGGCAATTACTCTGAGCAGTTTTGTGAACTCATGGCCTTCGAAGCGGCACGCGCGCGTACGCTTTATGCCGAAGCGATCGCAGCTTTGCCAGATCAAGACCAACGCGCGCAGCGACCAGGCCTCATGATGGCCGCTATTTATTACGCCTTACTTGGCGAAATTGAACACGAACAGTGGCAGGTTTTGCATCAACGGATTTCGTTGACACCCATGCGCAAATTTTGGCTTGCCTGGAAAAATTTTGTTGGCGCGGGATCAGGCGTGATTCGTCAGATCAAACGAGCAAATCAAACGATATGAAGCTTGCCGTGGTCGGTGCTGGCTGGGCCGGCCTGTCTGCGGCGGTCACACTAAAATCATTAGGCGCTGAGGTCACCGTGTTTGAAGCGGCCCCCATTGCAGGCGGTCGAGCTCGGCGCGTCGATGACACACAAATGGGCGCGATCGACAACGGCCAACACTTGTTGTTGGGTGCGTATACCGAAACGCTTGCCTTGATGCAAATACTGCACCCCCAGCAATCCACCCACGAATTTATCTTCAGGCAGGCACTTCATCTAGAAAGTGCTGATGGCGCTTTTCGTCTCAGGGCACCAGCCTTGATTGCCCCCTTTCATACGCTTGTTGGGCTTCTGAATGCAAAAGGCTTAACGTGGCAGGATCGCTGGCGAGCGCTGAGCATGATGCTCGCACTCAAACGCAATCACTGGCAAGCCCTGCCCATGACTAGCGTCGCTCAGCTATTGAATCAACACCAACAGTCTGCCCGGATTTGTCAGTACCTTTGGACACCACTGTGCTTAGCTTCGTTGAATACAGCAACCGATGAAGCGTGCGCACAATTATTTTTAAACGTTTTACGCGATAGTCTGGATGCGCCGCGCGCGCATTCAGACATGTTGATCCCAAAAGTGGATCTGACCACGCTTTGGCCACAAGCAGCAGCCGACACGGTCACGATGCGTTATCGTCATATCGTACGAGAAATCACACCAACGGCCGCAGCAGTCATCATCGATGGCGAAGGGTTTGAGGGCTGCATCTTAGCAACCCCGCCCTATG
>CAIYCP010000084.1 GCA_903924715.1 uncultured beta proteobacterium | reverse complement strand
GGTCTCGGTTTGACCGATCTTATTGCTGGCAGTATCGAGCGATTTTTTAACGGCAGCCAAGGTGTCACCGAATTTATTAAATTCAGTTTTAACGGCGCGCAAGACTTGCCAAACTTCAGAAGAACGTTGCTGAATGGCCAGCGTGCGAAAACCCATTTGCAAACTATTGAGCAAAGCCGCCAGGTTAGCCGGGCCCGCCACATTGACGCGTAAGTCATGCAACTTATCGAGCAGACCCGGTTGTCGTAAGACCTCGGCGTACAGACTTTCACTTGGCAAAAACATAATAGCGAAGTCGGTTGTGTGCGGGGGTGAAACATATTTAGAGACGATCAGCTTCGCTTGCGTCTCGACCGCTTTACCCAACGCCAGCCCCGCCGTTTTGATGCCCTCGCGATCGGCGTGCTCGTGGGCATCCATCAGCCGCTCGTATTCTTCTTTTGGAAACTTGGCATCAATCGGTAACCACACCACTTGATCATGTTCTGTCGCGCCGGGTAGACGAATCGCAAACTCAACCTGAGCGTCACTACCAGGCACAGTTTTGACGTTACGGGCATATTGCTCGGGGGTCATACCGTCTTCGATCAGGCGGGCTAATTGCACCTCGCCCCAGGTACCGCGGGTTTTGACATTTGTGAGCACGCGCTTGAGGTCGCCCACCCCTGTGGCGAGTGCCTGCATCTCGCCTAGCCCCCGTTGCACAGCCTCTAAGCGCTCAGACACTTGCTTGAAAGACTCGCCTAAGCGCAATTCGAGTGTGGCATGGAGTTTCTCGTCGACGGTGCGACGCATTTCGTCGAGCTTGTTTGCGTTGTCCGTTTGCAAAGCCAGCAAGCGCTGCTCAACTGCGGCGCGTAACTCTGCCATCCGTTGATCATTGGTTTGTATCAGGCTTTGCCATTGCGTAGTAAAGCCGTTGGCAAAGCGAGCCAAAGCCTCTGCACCTTCGCTGCGCCCAGCGGCGGCATCACGCGCCACTGCCGCTCTGAACTCGGCATCTGCCTGCGACAGCTCTAGACGCAAGGCACGCGACGCTTCAGACATTTCAGTGCGCAGCTGACGTTGACTTTCGAGTTGCTCGGCACGCTGTGTACGTTCTACGCGCTCGAGTGTTGCAATAATTTGTTCAAGCTTAGGGTCAGATTGCTGCCCAGTGATCACGCGCACTTTTAACCAAGCCAGTACTGCGAACACTGCGGCGATGATCGCGCCCAGTGCAGTCACCACTAACAGGACGGTGCCGTCTGTCATGCGGTACCCAATTTCTCTGCGTAACGCTTTTCGTTGAAACCAACCGTGACCGACCCATCCTCATAAATCGTCAGTGGGCGGCGAATCAGGGCGGGATACGTTGCGATCAACTCAAGCCATTGTGCGTCGTGTTGCGGATCTTTTAACGCGTCAGCAAGCTGGCGCCAAGTCATCGAAGCGCGGTTCACGAGCTTTTCAAATCCACCTAGTGCCTGCGCCCATTTTTTTAAGTCAGCGACGCCAAGGGGATGCGCGCGGTAGTCAATAAACTGATGCGCAATCGCATGCTGATCGAGCCAAGCTCGGGCCTTCACGCAAGTACTACACTGGGTGAGCCCATACATTATTAAAGACATCGTCTTGTGATCCAAAATATCTTACTGTTGGTTGAAGACCGCTATTTGATTATCTAAAACAGCC
>CAIYCP010000083.1 GCA_903924715.1 uncultured beta proteobacterium | reverse complement strand
TTTGTAGCGATGGATATGAACGATCCGCCAATTGACTTTGCTGGTTTGGCGAAGAATATGGGGATGTCATCGCAAACGGTAACGGATCCCGCTCAGCTATCCGCTGTGTTGAAAGCGGCGATGGCCAGCGGTGTGCCAAATCTGGTTGAAGTGATTGTGTCTAAAGGGTTTGGCGAATAGCCTTAACTCAACACGTAACCACAGTCTTTTTGGGCGAGTGCGACGGCCTGGCTCAGTCTGCCAGGATCGCTTGCTTGCAAGACGTAGAGTAAATCGCCTTGGTTGACGAACGCGCCTAACCCACACGCAAGATCAACACCGGCGCGTTGGTCTGCAGGGGCGCCCGCACAGCGCCCGAGTCCAGAAATGATAAAACCATCAATGCTTTGTACGTGTCCGTTGCGTGGCGCACGGATTTCGTGTTTGTGTACGCCTAACCAATCGAGTGCGGGCTGAGCACCCTGAGCAACAATAATTTTTTGCATCGCTGCATGGGCTAAACCATTGCTTAATAATTCAAGGGCACGAGTGCGACCCTTGGCGACGTTGCCCACTGCGGGGTCGAGCGCGATAATCTGACCTGCAAAGAAAAGTGACTTCTCTAATAAATCTGCGGGCGCGTTGAGATCGCCTTCTAGCACTTGGAGTACGTCACGCGCTTCAAGAGCAGGGCCGATGCCACGTCCGATGGGTGCTTGGCCGTCTGTAGCAAAGGCTTTGACCACGAGTCCTAACGCGGCACCTACTTTTTCAAACGTTTGCGCCAATTCGTCGGCCTCAGGTTTTGTTTTGACTTTACCCGCGCTTGAATACGGGATATCAATGACAACGTGCGTAGCACCCGCCGAGTATTTTTTTGACAAAATCGAAGCAACGGACCACCGACGTGTATCAAGCGCGAGGGGACGGGTCAGCGCATTCATGACATCGTCGATCACGGAGTGATTCAATTTGCCGTTCCAGGCAATGCAGGCATTTGTTTGTGCCACGCACTTTTTAAGTTCCTCGGGGGTGAGGTCGACTTTCGCAAGAACTTCCATTGCATCTGCCGTGCCCGCGGCCGAGGTGATGGCACGCGATGAGGTTTTAGGGATCAGCAAGCCGTGCGCGGCGATGATCGGGATGACGACCATCGTGACGCGACTACCAGGGATGCCGCCCAGCGAATGTTTATCAACCACCATGTCGCGACCCCACGAAATACGTGGCATTAATGCACTGCGACAACGCGCAACGGCGATAAGCTCTTCGTCAGACAATTGCTGCGTGCACGCAATTAAAAAGGCTTCGAGATCGGCGCCCGCATGTTGCTTTTGATTGATCGCACTGAGCAACGATCGATACTCGGGCTCAGAGAGGGCGAGCCCTGCGATTTTTTTATACAAAGAGGCCAGTGCGACAGGCGCCTGCCCGAGTTGGGTATAAAGCATCGCCAAGAAGCGACTCACCCCAATGGCGGGCGTTTGATCATTGGTCACGCGTAAGACGACGGTGTCGGTCGGATAGGGTTCGACAGTACGGGACAATCGCCTTGCCACATCGGCCGCGGATTCTCGACCACGCTGAGCGAGTCGCTGCGCTAATACGTCTGCTGGCGCGTTGATTTCAATGACGACTAAGTTTGGAACGCGTTGCTTGAGTGCTGCCACCATGCTGCGCGAGCCGTTCGCGAGCACGTGTTGGCCTGCCCGAAGCGCCTCGAGCAAACTAATCGGCAGACCGTACGATAGGTTGTGCGCTCGCCAGGTCAATAAAAACGCACCTTGCTGCTCACGCAAATCGAAATCTTCCTGCGTACAGGCCTCATGGGCTTCACCCCCCGAACTGGCGGGTCGTGTGATGGTACGTTTAGCAAAAACGAAGTGCACCGGCTCGAGATGCCCCTTGGCACCATCAAGAATGCTATCTTTGCCAGCCCCACTGGGGCCGACAATAAAAAAGAAGCTGCCGGTTGCCACTCAGCGCTCGCCTATTCGTCGAGGCCGATATCGACTGCGGGTGCAGCTTGAGTAATTTTGCTGGTTGAAATGTAATCCACACCCGTCAGGGCAACGTTGCGAATGGTTGTGATGCTGATTCCGCCAGAGGCTTCGATTTTTGCCCGACCATTGACGTATTTGACGGCAGTGGTCATGTCTGCAATCGACATGTTGTCGAGCATGATGACATCTGCACCAGCAGCAAGCGCTTCTTCGACCTGTTCAAAGCGATCGCATTCGACCTCAATTTTGGTAAGAACCGGTAGCTTGAGCTTGGCGCGTGCCACAGCTTTGCTGATACTGCCCGCGACGGCGATGTGGTTGTCCTTGAGCATTACCCCGTTATCGAGCCCGAGGCGGTGATTGAGGCCACCACCGCAAGCGACGGCGTGTTTTTCAAGCATCCGCAGGCCTGGCGTCGTTTTGCGCGTATCAATCAAGCGTGCGCCGGTGCCGGCCAGTTCGGCGTTGTAGCGCGCAGTTTCAGTGGCGATGCCGCACATGCGCTGCAAAATATTCAGGGCAGGGCGCTCGGCGGTCAAAATACTGCGCGCAGGGCCCGACACGGTCAAAATTTTGATGCCCTTCTCGACGCGATCGCCGTCTTTAACGAGCTTCGTGACTTTCAGTGCAGCGTCGTAGCGCGTAAATATTCGGGCTGCAACATCGATGCCCGCGATGTACATGGGCTCGCGCGCATTCATATGAAAAGTCCCTATGGCCTCTTCATCAATCATGAGCTGTGCAGTGAGGTCACAAGAGCCGATATCTTCGGTCAGCCAAAGATCGATTAAACGATCGGTCTGAAAAATGTCATACATGTCGGGTGACCTCGTAAGCGGTGGATTAGGGCAAGAAAAAACATAAAATGTAGCGTTTGCTACATTTTCATGCTAATTTAAATCTGCCATTTATGCAAGGGCAAAATAAATCTTTGCGTGTTTTGCGCGGATTTCGTGCGGGTTATTTGAGGCGCTTGACGTTTTAAAACAGGCCCTTAGCGCATCTGCGTGCCGCCGTTCACATCCATAATGGCACCCGAGATAAAACTCGCCGCGGGCGAGCACAGATAGGTCAGCATGCTCGCGATTTCTTCCGGTTCGCCCATGCGTTGCATGGGGTATTCACTTCCGTCGTAGCCGTGACCGCTGGTCATGCCCGTATCAATCGGGCCCGGTGCAACGGCATTGATACAAACGTGGTGCGGCGCTGCGCGTTGCGCAAACCAGCGTACCAAGGCATGAACGCCACCCTTTGAGGCGCTATAGTGCGGACCCGCCCGCAAGCCGCCGGTCCAGCCCGCGATCGAGCCGCATAGCGCGATGCGACCATGCTTGCGCTCGATCATCCCCGGCAAGACTGCGCGCACCAAATTAATAGGCCCTAGAACATTGACTTGCATCACGCGCATAAAGGCCGTCTCGTTCCAGTCTGGGGCGAGCCAATCGTCGTCATAAGGGCAAATTCCTGCGGTGTCAGCCAACGCGGTAAACGGGTTGTGTCGACGCACGAGGCTCTCAACAGCGTCGCGCTGAGTGACATCGCAAGTCTCGACTGCGACTGACCCCTTCAGCGTTTGTGCAAGCGCTTCGAGTTTGCTGATGGGACCGATGTCCGTTAAAACGAG
>CAIYCP010000082.1 GCA_903924715.1 uncultured beta proteobacterium | reverse complement strand
GTCGGTTGAGTTTGTCGATCATAGGTTTGTCTTCATAGGGCTCCTGCAGTAGGGATAACACCGCAGGAAACAATCTAGAACCAATCGAGTCTTGCAGCTTGGTGTATCGCAACACAAACTGGTCCCAATCTTGAACTGTTTCATCATTCATCGTCGACAAACTAGAGGCTGTAATCGGTAAAGCCAACGACCCCAACGCATGTTTTAAATGGTGCAAATGCCTCTCGCATTGCCGCCAAGCCTCTTGCAAGATGAATTGAGAAGGTTGTGTCACAGAATGATTCCTTGTTCAAGAGCTATCGCAAAGATGGGTAATTGGACTGTGCGACTGGGGTAGTCAATGACCACGTCAATTTTTTGCTCCCCCAGTTCAGCATAGAGTTTGGCTAAAAATCGCGTGTGTGCTTTAGAAATTTCTGCTGCGTCAACTAGCGATGTTTGGACGAATAAATCAATATCGCCCCCTTTTTTTGAATCATCTACGCGTGAACCAAAAAGACGAACAACTACGGCCGCATCAAAACATTCTTGAGCGGTTCGCTTGATGAGTTCTTGTTCGTGTGGAGAAATACGCATATGACTTCAGTATAAATTTTCGTTTTAGGCGGATTTATCTCAAGCTTTCAATCGCAGCATCAAAGTCAAGGGATGCACGGGCGAGGCTTGAAAGCCAAAATACAAATAAAACTGCTTCGCGCGCTCATGAAGAGCATGCACTAACAATGCCCTCACCCCAGTATTTTTTGCAACCGCAAGACTGCGGTCTACCGCGTCTCTGAGTAACCCCGCCCCGAGTTGCATGCCTTGTGTCCTTATATCTACGGCCAGTCTTGCCAGGACCATGACAGGTATGGGATCAGGCATGTTTTGTCGAATGGAACGCGTTGCGTCTTGGTGGTGAACTGCACCTGCAGCCAAAGCGTAATAGCCCATTACTAACTGGCTTTCATCGACAACAACGAAAGCTCGACTCGCTCCATTGGCTTGGTTCAAAAGGGCGCGACGCTTCAACCACTCGTCTAGGGAGGTTTCGCCGCAGTTAAATGTATTTAATTGGTGATCCGCAGTTAATGGCTGCGGGGTATGTAATTTCATGGACCAGCCGTCCAAGGCGCATGAACAGCAAGCAGGCGTTCAAGACCCGCATTAACTTGTGTCGGCTCGTCTAGCATCGCAGTAAAAGCTTTGAATTTGTCGTGATCAAGAGAGAAAAAAACCTGATCCAATAAAACGGACTGCGCCTTATCACATGCGGCTTCGAGCATGAAGTCCGAACGACTCTTGCCCAATAACTGGGCGGCATGGTCGATTAAATCGCGTTGCTGTGGCAACGCCCTGAGGTTGATGGCAGCATCACGCATAAAGACTCTTGTGTCGACGTTAGATATGCAAATTCTATGTCGATGTATATCGATCGTCAATACAAATTTAAGAAGCAAATCCGAGTGGATTCATGGTTTGCCATCGCCAAGCATCCCGACACATGCTTTCTAGTGACAGCTCGGTTTGCCAATCAAGCACTTGCTTAGCAAGCTGCGGATCAGCCAAACATTGCGCCACATCGCCGGCCCGACGCTGCACAAACCTATGGGGAATGGGTGCACCATTGACCCGCGCAAAGGTGTTCACCATCTCCAGCACGCTGACACCCTGACCAGTCC
>CAIYCP010000081.1 GCA_903924715.1 uncultured beta proteobacterium | reverse complement strand
GCCCAGTATCAAATTCAAAGGCTCCTGCTGCGGTTGTTATTTTATTGAAGTCAGCAAACAGCGCATCAAAGCATCGTTGAGCATCACCGCCAAAATTTTCGTCGACCATGAGTCGCCATTGCTTTTTAGAATACAAACGATTTTTGCCATAAAACCACCAGGGTTCGTGATCTGGTCCGTAGCCAAACGCACTGTAGTGGGTTTGGCTAGAAAAAATCGCGATCGCTGACACCTCTTCTGGATTAAGCGCGAGAACCAGAGCAACAAAAATCGTCGTTTCATCCAGGCATGACGTTAATCCGTCTGGTGCTCGAGAGCCATGGCCGCGAAATTTGCGGTGAGCGTGAACGAGATCGTAGTTTTGGTAGATGTATGCTGGAAAGCGTTCGTGACTAATGTCATTCAAGATCAAAGTCGTCAGCGCAGCTTGTTGCTCGCCCAGCGCGGCACGATCTTTGAAGGCTTGTTGCAGCTTGTCGAGTGTGGTGTTTAGTTGCTCATCGCCCAATCGGCTTCTTTCTGTTTGTATATCCAAATACCCATAGATCTCGGCGATTTCATTGGGGTGCACATGCTTAAAGCCACGGTCGACTTGGCGTTGAATCGCGCGTAAGGCTTTTGACAGGCCCTCTTCATCGACGTCAACTGCGGGGATCGGCGCAGGTGCAGATTCAAGAGCCCCTCTCGAGGGCGAATATTTAGAACGGATTTTTTCTGAGAGCAGCCAGAGATCGGCTGATAACAAATTGGCCAACAGTATTGGCGCAATCAGCGTGCTGTTGCACAAGACATCAAAGATGTTGGGGGATACCGCGGCGCTAGGATCGAGCGTTGTGTCTTGCGGCCTGGCGGTCACAAAAAAGCCAGCAGTACGTTGTTTTTCAATGTGATTCTCGATTGAGGGCGTAGTGAGCATCTCTTTAACGATCTTACCGCTCACGAGTTTACCGCTCGTTAGGGGCCCGCTGACTCCGTTAAACTAATCCGCGCTTGAATAGCTCAGTAACTTACGCGCGCTCTCTGCGCCAGTGACAGGAAGCCCGTGCGGGTCAAGCAAGCCAAGTTGCACCAGCACACTCGCCTGATCCCAATAGATATGTTCATGCGTCAGTTTAAGATTTTCGATTCCGGCGACCACGACAAAGGCGATTTCGACCTTTTTATTGGTTGGTGCGATGTTAGGAACCATCCACTCGATTTCGACGCTGTGCGTGAACGAAATCACTAACTCTTGCACGACTCTTGTACGCCCCACCGTAACGGACACGGTCTCGAATTTCACATCCGGAGGAAAGAACTTTCCGACAAGATGGTTTGAGTAAAATTGTTTGACGCCTTCGTAACCATCGCCGCCAATCATATTGGGAACGTTCAAAAGATGCGGATTGGCATTCATGGTTGACATCGTGGTGGCCATGTCTCCTTGCATCTCTGCGGCAATGTGTTTTTCAAGCACATTCAACCTGTCTTGTTCGTCAGCGGAATAAATCATACGGTATTGGTCCATGCAAGTCATTGGTCTTGCAGTATTACCGCACAAATCTTGACCTCGCTGAGCGTAAGATAAGGCTGACTCAGGGCGTGGCATACTGTTTGCTAGATTCAATTGCTCTTTGCGTTTTAAGGTGTGCTCGTTTCGTAGAACATGGTCCGAATAGGTTGGCACTTATGATTAGAGCCGCTGCAGTCAAAACAATACCCGAACGCGAGCGTGGCCTTGGCGGCTGGGTATCGCGCGTTCCGTTCTACTACGGTTGGGTGCTAATCGGCATCGCCTTCATTACGATCGCGATCGGGATCAGCGCCCGCACGTCGTTTTCACTCTTGCTGCCCCCTCTCATCGACGAATTTCACTGGTCGCGCGGCCTGGCCTCGGGGGCTTTTGCGTTTGGATTTTTAGTGTCGGCGGTGCTGAGCCCCACTGTTGGACAGGTGATGGACCGCTACGGCCCTCGCTTCTTGTTGCTTGCGGGGTCCTGTTTTACGGCCCTGGGCTTGTTTCTGGCTACACTGATGCAAGAGCCATGGCAGCTTTACGCTACCCTCGGGTTTCTTGTGGGGGGCGGTACAAACCTCATGGGGTTTAGTGTTCATTCGATCTTTTTGCCGAACTGGTTTGTGCGCCGTCGGGGCTTAGCCTTGGGGATTGCGTTTTCGGGTGCGGGGATAGGGGCTTTGGTGATTTTGCCTTGGTTGCAAGAGATTATCGTGCGCGCTGGTTGGCGCGCCTCGTGTTTGGCACTCGGGTCAGTCGTCTTGCTTGTGTTGGTACCGCTTAGTTTTTTTGTATGGCAGCGCCCTGAGGATTTGGGACTCGCGCCAGACGGGCAGCGCGGTCGGACAGCGGCAGAAGTCAGTGCAAGGGCGTCAAACGTTGTGGATCACGCGTGGGTCAACATCGAATGGACGATTGCAAAGGCAATGCGAACCCATCGGTTTTGGTGCATCATTTTTGGCTATTTTTGTGCACTATTTGCCTGGTATGCAGTGCAAGTGCATCAAACAAAATATCTTGTAGAGGTTGGCTTCAGCCCAGCCACGTCGGCCTGGGCGTTAGCACTTGTGAGTGCCTTTGGTATGTTCGGTCAAATCGGTATGGGCGCACTCTCTGATCGGATTGGTCGAGAATGGGCATGGGGCGCCAGTTGCCTGGGTTCAGCAATCTCGTGCGCGGCGCTGCTTGCTCTTGAGGGTACGCCCAGCCTTTGGTTGCTGTATGTAATGGTGCTGTCTCAGGGCGTTTTGGGCTATGGCATGACGTCATTGATGGGGCCGATTGTGATGGAGATTTTTCAAGGAAAATCCTTCGGTTCAATCTTCGGCGTGGTCACGATCGCAGTGATGGCCGGAGGCGCCGTGGGGCCTTGGGCAACAGGCGTGATTTACGATCAGACGGGCAGTTATCGCGTCGCCTTTGCGCTCTCGCTTGCGTGTTGTTTGCTAGCGAGTGTCGCGATCTGGATCGCCGCGCCGCGCAAGGTGCGGTTGGTGCAAGGAAGAATTAGATCCAAAAAATCTTAGGACACTTTGTTGATGACCCAATAGCTAAAGCCCGATAATGCGGCCGTTACAAAGCTACCCCAAGCGATATCAATGAAAGCTAACTGTGTTGGAAAGTTGCGTACCACTGCCAGATTGGTCAGATCGTAGGTCATGTAGCAAAAAAAGCCGAACAAAGCACCATACAAAACAGCGTCAAACCCCGATTGTTTGGAGAGTGCAGGCACGATCACGAAAATACACACACCAAGCGCGTACAGCAAATAGAAAGCGACGCCCGCCGCGAGTTTGGGTTCGCTTGCCATCAAATCACCCATTTGATCCCGGTACAGTGTTTTTGCGATCCCTAAAAGCCAAATCAAATCCACCACGATGAGGGAGATTAAAAACGTAAAGTAGATTCCAAGATACTTGAGCATATTGATTCCTTGATCCCATTTCATGAAACGTACGAGTGCAAACTTGCGCGGCAACATTGAATATCAAGCTGGATGATTTGTACCTGACCCTGCCACATTCCGGTTACTAGTCGCTTTTTGTCAGAAGCTTAGTGACATACTACTTAGTTTCAAAAACTTTTATCGTACGTTTTCGCACAGACAGGCGAAGCCAAGATGAGGACACTCTAAACTCTACAGGCCGCAGTTTCCCTGTGACCGAGGTGGTCCATGGACGACTTCCGCGAAGTGCTATTCAAAATCGAATGCCGCGGTTACGAAGGCGATTGCCAGTTCGAGCACGACTTCCGGCACCCAAGAAAACAACCCACGCCAAGACGCCAACGCCAAAGCCTAGGTAATAATGCAAGCCGACGTTAGGGCGCCCAATCACTTCAAGTAAATTGAGTGGATTGGCGAGTGTATTGAACAAGCCCATTATGTTATTGACGACGTGCGCGCTCGCACCAAAGCTTACTAATAACCACCGACTCAGCGAGATTAACCCGTCTAATATCAGTACTAGGAGCTTTGTAACTAACGATATGGGTACGATTAAGCCGTGCCAAATACCGGCTAACACGCCGTAGGGGTTGCGTATAAATTCTGCTTGATTGTGGCTGGCGCAACTGGCCAAAAGTAGCAAGCAACCAATACCAAAACATAGTCGGTAATTCATTTGTCGTACACCTCGCAAGGATAAGAGTGACGCAATCGAAATTGACCTGAAGTCATGATTTTGTGCACGAAGAATTTACTCGAGCAATGCTAGCACCTAAGCGTCATTTCATTCTCAATTTTTGAACGATATTCCCCGAATAACTGCATCGCGCTTTTGCTAGCGTGCTGCTTAATATCAATTATCGCGATCTAGATCGCCGCTGCGTACAAAGTACGTTTAGTGCAAAGAGGGGTCAAAAGTTGCTGTCACGCATTGAGCTATGCGGTTTTGCGCTACGGGTACAGGCAGCGGATCGGAATGGGTGTGTCTTATGAGCACTGATTCGCTTCGGGCCAGCACGACCCCTATGTGCTTGCGCTCGCGGCTATTCGGCCGGCACTCGATGGTTACAAATTTGGCCCAGTGCTGGCAGAGTCGCCCGACCTTGCGCGCCGCGTGGTTGGTCATTTGCTGTCGATGGTCGAAGGCCAAGCCGTCCAGATCGACGTCCCTGAGCCGAATGCTTCAGGGCGGGCTCTGGCAGAGTCGTTTGGACTTAGTCCTGTCTTTCGTTGCGCCCGGATGTATTACGGACCCACACCCAAGGTGAATCTTCAGCATGTCTTTGGTGTCACCTTGTTCGAGTTCGGATGACGATGCGCCGCACTTTTGGTCGCCCAACCTTGTCAGCCATCGCTGGTGAAAGGCAACTAAAGGGCCAGTCAAAAGCACCAACAGGCCCAGAAAGGCAGGGGGCACTATTGATGAGACGTTACTTTTTGATGGGATCGGACTGCTCTGCGGATTTGATTAAGTCAGGTAACTGCAATAGCAATGTGGGTAATGCCGTTTGTATAGTGTCCCAAACAACCTCCAAGTTGATATCGAAGTATCCATGTGCGATTCGATTTCGCATACCCCTCATACTTCGCCAAGAGATCTCACTATTTTTTGCAGCGAACTCCGGAAACTGATCCATTACTTTGGTGGCGGCTTCTCCGATGACGATCAGGCTCATCACCACAGCGCTTTGGGTGCGTTTATCGTCATGAAAATCTGCTTGATCGAGCCCTTCAACAAAGCTGCATGCATCTGAGGCTGCAACCTGCATATGACCGAGGTAGTCCGTGAGCCATTGGCCCGTCATACGGGAATCGCTTCTTGCAAAACTTGCTGTCGAAATTTAATTGGCAAATCTTGGGGCGTCAGTAAATCAACAGGTACGCCAAGTAATTCTTCTAACTCGACCTGAAGGCCGCCAAGATCGAATAATGTAGCGCCTGGTAATGCGTCAACCAGAATGTCAATGTCGCTACCGTCATGATCTAGGCCATGCAAAACAGAACCAAACACGCGTGGGTTGGTCGCGCGATAGCGGCCCGTTGCTTCACGGACAGCGATACGTTTCAACTCCAGTGCGACAGAAGGTTTCATGTTGATCGACGGTTTAATGATGGGCGGTTTCAATTATAAATTGAGCTGAATTAAAGCTCTATTAAATTTACATATTGTTACGGTTGTTGACTTGATTGGGTAGAGCGCTAGGTAAACGCCGCGCAGTTTGGACCATACACGTAAGTTACTGAATTTTACGTTGTGAATCAAGGATTTAAGCTGGTGCCCGGGGCCGGAATCGAACCGGCACGCCTTGCGGCGGGGGATTTTGAGTCCCCTGCGTCTACCAATTTCACCACCCGGGCCTTGGGGGATCGCGCGCGAGGCGCTTTGGAACGAAGTCATGCATTATACGGTGTATAAAAATTTTGCGCGCGAGGCGCGACTTGGGTATCCTAAAACCCCAACACAGCCTCAAAACAGCCAACGGTTAAACCATGCAAAGCCTTGATTTACAACTTGCCCGCCATGCCTCGTCACTCACTTTTGAGTCGTTAACGCCTAAGGCGATTGAGCGGGCAAAGGTCTTTTTGCTTGACACCTTGGG
>CAIYCP010000080.1 GCA_903924715.1 uncultured beta proteobacterium | reverse complement strand
GCCAAGGTGTGACGCTGCCCGCCCCGGGCGAGTACGGCGTCGCGATGGTTTTTTTACCAAAAGAAATCGCCTCACGTCTGGCCTGTGAACAAGAACTCGAGCGCGCGGTGCGCGCTGAAAAGCAAGTCGTACTGGGTTGGCGCGATGTGCCCGTTGATGCCGACATGCCGATGTCGCCCACTGTCCGTGCTTGCGAACCTGTCATTCGCCAGCTATTTATTGGTCGCGGCGCCGATGTCATGGTGCCCGATGCGCTCGAGCGCAAACTCTATGTAATTCGCAAAACTGCCAGCCATGCCATTCAAGCAATGGGCTTGGTCCATGGTCAAGAATATTTCGTCCCCTCGGCTTCCGTACGCACGATTGTCTACAAAGGCTTACTCCTTGCAGATCAAGTTGGTCGTTACTATCGCGACCTCGCCGATCCGTTAACCGTCTCAGCGGTTGCGTTAGTGCATCAGCGGTTTTCAACAAATACGTTTCCAGCCTGGCCGCTTGCACATCCCTATCGCATGATTGCGCACAACGGCGAGATCAACACGGTCAAAGGCAACTTCAACTGGTTGCGCGCGCGCGAAGGCATGATGCAATCTGCTGTGCTGGGTGAAGACCTTCAAAAGTTATACCCCATCGTCTATGAAGGTCAGTCAGACACCGCAACTTTTGACAACTGTCTTGAGCTCTTGGTCATGTCGGGATATTCACTGGCCCACGCCATGATGATGATGATTCCAGAAGCCTGGGAACAACATACACATATGGATGCGAGCCGTCGCGCATTCTATGAGTACCACGCAGCGATGATGGAGCCCTGGGATGGCCCTGCCGCAGTCGCCTTTACTGATGGACGTCAGATTGGTGCCACGCTCGATCGGAACGGTTTACGTCCCGCCCGCTATCTGATCACCGATGACGACATGGTCATCATGGCCTCCGAGGCCGGGACATTACCAATTCCTGAAAATCGAATCGTTAAAAAATGGCGACTGCAGCCAGGCAAAATGTTTTTGATCGACCTTGAACAAGGACGCATCATCGACGACGCTGAAATCAAATCACAACTCGCAAACTCGCGCCCTTACCGGCAATGGATTGATCGTTTGCGCGTCAAGCTCGATTCATTACCCGCACCCGAAAACGCCGCGCTGACCAATCCGAAAGAAACCTTGCTCGACCGGCAACAGGCATTTGGCTGGACCCAAGAAGATTACAAGTTCATTCTTGAAGTGATGGCCGAAACAGGCGAAGAGTCGATTGGCTCAATGGGCAACGATGCGCCTTTAGCCATTTTGTCGAGCCGCGCAAAGCCTTTTTACAATTATTTTCGCCAACTGTTTGCTCAGGTGACCAACCCACCCATCGACCCCATCCGCGAACAAATGGTGATGTCGCTGGTATCTTTTATTGGGCCGAAGCCAAACCTGCTCGACATCAACAACGTCAATCCCCCCTTGCGTTTAGAGGTCACTCAGCCCGTGCTCGACGTGGCCGAGATGGCGCAGTTAAGATCCATCGCAGAAGTCACTGGCGATAAGTTCCGCAGTTTTGAGCTTGATATCACTTACCCAGCCGCATGGGGCGCCCAAGGAATCGAAGCCCGCTTAGCTGCACTCTGCGCGCGCGCGGTTGATGCCGTGAACACTGGATTTACCGTCCTGATCCTGACCGACCGACACGTCAATCACGAACGCGTCGCCATCCCCGCTTTGTTAGCGACCTCCGCCATTCATCAGCATCTGATTCGCGCAGGCTTGCGCACCAACACGGGCTTGGTTGTCGAGACGGGTTCGGCCCGTGAGGTCCATCACTTTGCTTTGCTAGGTGGCTACGGTGCCGAAGCCATTCATCCGTTTCTTGCCCTTGAAAGCTTGAAGCAAATGTCAGCGACTCCTGAGAAGGCCGAAAAAAACTATATCAAAGCAATCGGTAAGGGGCTCAATAAAGTAATGTCCAAGATGGGCATCTCTACGTATATGTCTTATTGTGGCGCGCAAATTTTTGAAGCAGTCGGTTTGCGCACTGTCTTGGTCAACAAATATTTTTCAGGCACCGCCAGCACCATCGAAGGGATCGGAATTTTCGAAGTCGCTGAAGAAGCCCTGCGTACCCATCGCGCGGCCTTTGGCAATGATCCCGTTCTTGCAAACGCGCTTGATGCCGGTGGCGAGTATGCCTACCGTGTTCGCGGTGAAGAGCATATGTGGACGCCGGATTCAATTGCCAAGTTGCAACACGCGACACGCGCCAACAACTATCGCACTTACAAAGAGTACGCTCAACTGATCAACGATCAAAGTCGCCGCCATATGACGTTACGTGGGCTCTTTGAATTCAAGGTTGACCCCGCGCGCGCCATTTCAATCGACGAGGTCGAGTCCGCCAAAGAAATTGTCAAACGCTTTGCAACGGGCGCGATGTCTTTGGGTTCAATCTCGACTGAAGCCCATTCTGTTCTGGCAGTGGCCATGAACCGCATCGGCGGAAAATCCAACACTGGCGAGGGCGGCGAAGACGAACTGCGCTATCGCAATGAACTGCGCACGGGTAACAGTGGCATCAAGGCGGGCGCCACGCTCGCCTCTGAACTCGGCGCCGATCGCATTGCCGCTGACGTGCCCTTGCAAGCGGGCGATTCGATGCGCTCAAAAATCAAGCAAGTTGCCTCGGGACGCTTTGGCGTCAGTGCCGAATACCTGTCAAGTGCCGATCAAATTCAAATCAAAATGGCACAAGGTGCCAAGCCCGGAGAGGGCGGACAACTACCCGGATACAAGGTGTCTGAATATATTGCCAAACTGCGCTGCTCGGTTCCAGGCGTAGGTTTAATTTCGCCTCCACCGCATCACGATATTTATTCAATCGAAGATTTAGCGCAATTGATTCATGATCTAAAAAACGTGAATGCGCGGGCCTCAATTTCTGTCAAACTTGTCTCTGAAGTTGGCGTGGGCACCGTTGCCGCAGGCGTTGCCAAAGCCAAGGCTGATCATGTCACCATCTCGGGGCATGACGGCGGCACAGGCGCCTCACCCGTCTCTTCCATCAAACACGCGGGCACACCCTGGGAGCTTGGCTTAGCCGAAACTCAGCAAACCCTGATGCTCAACAAGTTGCGCAGCCGTATCCGTGTGCAAGCCGATGGGCAAATGAAGACCGGCCGCGACGTTGCGATCGGCGCGTTACTTGGTGCTGACGAGTTTGGTTTTGCGACGGCTCCGCTTGTCGTTGAAGGTTGCATCATGATGCGCAAATGCCACCTCAACACCTGCCCGGTTGGCGTGGCCACACAAGATCCCGTCTTGCGGCAAAAGTTTCAAGGTAAGCCAGAGCATGTCGTGAACTACTTCTTTTTTGTTGCTGAAGAAGTTCGCGAAATCATGGCGCAGCTTGGCATTCGCTCGTTTGACGAACTCGTCGGGCGTGTCGATTTGCTCGACACCCGCTCTGGCATTGAGCACTGGAAGGCGCACGGCCTAGATTTCAGTCGTGTGTTTTATCAGCCCAACAACGATAGTCCGCGCCGCCAGATTGAAACGCAGGATCACGGCCTTGAGTCAGCCCTCGATCACGAACTAATCGAGCGTAGTAAAGCAGCAATTGAACGCGGCGAAAAAGTTTCGTTTATCGTCCCGGTTCGCAATCGTAACCGTACGATCGGCACCATGCTATCGGGCCGCATCGCCACGCGTTACGGCGACGAAGGCCTGCCTGATGACACAATTCATATTCAGTGCAACGGCACCGCGGGCCAAAGCTTCGGCGCGTTTCTAGCGCGCGGTATCACGCTCGACTTGGTCGGCGAGGGCAATGACTACGTCGGTAAAGGCCTGTCTGGCGGTAGAATTATTGTGCGTTCGCCCAACGATTTTCGTGGCCTAGGCACTGACCACATTATTATCGGCAACACCGTGCTGTACGGCGCAACCGGTGGCGAAGCTTATTTCAACGGTGTCGCAGGCGAACGCTTTGCTGTACGCAATTCGGGTGCTGCTGCAGTCGTTGAAGGCACCGGCGATCATGGTTGCGAATATATGACAGGTGGGACAGTCGTTGTCCTGGGTGCGACCGGGCGTAACTTTGCAGCCGGGATGTCAGGCGGTGTCGCCTATGTCTGGGACCCCGAACGCACCTTCGCAGAGCGCTGCAACATGAGTATGGTTGCGATCGAACCGGTTCTGTCCTCAGCCGAGCAAGAAAAAACCCAGGGAATCGATATTTGGCACAGCCTGGGTCGTGCTGATGCTCGAGAAACTGACGAGGCGATTCTCAAACGACTGGTTGAAAATCATTTCCGTTACACCGGTAGTTTTGGCGCGCGCGATCTTGTGAGTAACTGGGAAAGTGCGCGCGGCAAGTTCATCAAAATTATGCCTGTAGATTACAAACGCGCGCTTGGCGAAATGTGGCGCGCTGCTAATCCACAGCCCAAAGCAGCTTAAGGAATCATCATGGGAAAAATCACTGGCTTTTTAGAAGTCGATCGCTTGCAAGAAGCCTCAGAGGCTCCGGCGAGTCGCTTAAAGCACTGGCGTGAATTTGTATTGCACCTGTCGGATGAGCAAGCAGGCAAGCAAGCTGCGCGTTGCATGGATTGTGGCATTCCTTTTTGCAACAATGGCTGCCCGGTCAATAACATCATTCCCGACTGGAACGATTTGGTTTATCGCCAAAACTGGCGGGGCGCACTCGATGTGTTGCATTCAACCAATAACTTCCCCGAGTTCACGGGTCGTATTTGTCCGGCGCCTTGCGAATCTGCCTGCACGCTCAATATCAATGACGATGCCGTCGGTATTAAATCGATTGAGCACGCCATTATTGATAAGGGTTGGGCCGAAGGCTGGGTGGTACCACAGCCGCCTGCACACAAAACGGGCAAAACCGTTGCAGTGATTGGCTCTGGACCGGCAGGCTTGGCCTGCGCACAACAATTAGCACGCGCCGGTCATGCCGTGACGGTGTTTGAAAAGAACGATCGTATCGGCGGCTTGCTGCGCTATGGCATTCCTGATTTCAAACTCGAAAAAACCTTGATCGATCAGCGAATTAATCAAATGCAGGCTGAAGGCGTGGTGTTTAAAACCTCGCACTATATCGGTCACGCAGCAGATGCTCCGAATAAAGACCTCACCGTTCAAACACCCGACGCATTACAAAAAATGTTTGACGCAGTTGTCTTGACCGGCGGTTGTGAAACACCCCGCGACTTACCTATTGCCGGTCGCGAGCTTGACGGCGTGATGTACGCCATGGATTTCTTACGCCCACAAAACAAGGTGGTTGCGGGCGACAAACTGAGCTCGCAAGTGCTCGCCAAGGGCAAACACGTTGTGGTCATTGGTGGCGGTGATACGGGTTCTGATTGCGTCGGTACAAGCAACCGTCACGGCGCTAAATCAGTGACTCAAATTGAACTAATGCCACGTCCGCCTGAAGAAGAAAACAAAGCCTTGACTTGGCCTTACTGGCCTGCCAAGTTGCGCACGTCGTCGTCGCACGAAGAAGGCGCCGAGCGCGACTGGGCAATCACCAGTAAATCACTTGCGGGCAAGGGCGGCAAAGTCGAAAAGCTGATCGCTGCGCGGGTCGAATGGATCAAAGACGAGACCTCGGGTCAAATGAAAATGCAAGAGGTCAAAGGCTCTGAGTTCGATATTCAGGCCGATCTGGTTTTGCTCGCGATGGGTTTTGTAGCACCGGTCAGCAATATATTGACGGCCTTTGGTGTGGATCAAGATGCGCGAGGCAATGTTCGTGCAAACACCGACGACTATCAGACCAACCTCACAAAGGTTTTTGCGGCAGGCGACATGCGGCGCGGGCAATCGCTCGTTGTTTGGGCAATTCGCGAAGGACGACAATGTGCTCGCTCGGTCGACGCGTTTTTGATGGGCACGAGCGATTTACCCCGTTAATCCAAACAGGTCGGAGATTGTTAATGATGAACCCTATTAAACGTTTTAGTTCGATTGCGGTTAGCTTGTTAGCGATCTCTGCCGTCACAGCGGTCTGTGCCCAAACCACCGCCGTCTCAACCGACACAAAGCCTTGGCCAAATAAAAGTATTACCTTGGTTGCAACGTACGCTGCTGGCGGTTTTGTAGACACTCGGATGAGGCTGCTTGCGCGCAAGTTGGCCGACAAGTTTGGTCAGCCTGTCGTAGTCGAAAATAAAGTGGGCGCGGGTGGTGTCATTGGCACGGCCGTCATCGCCAAGGCGGCGCCAGATGGCTACACGATTGGTTCGGGCAACCTGGCTCCGTTAGCCGTGAATCCGACCATAATGACCATGCTGCCTTACAACCCTGACAAAGATATCGTCCCGGTCATCCTGATTGAAAATAGCCCCTTGGTGCTGAGCGTCTCAAACAGCCTTCCTGTCAAAAACTTAACCGAACTCATTGCGTTAGCCAAAAAAGAGCCTGGCAAACTGACTTTTGGATCTTCCGGTATCGGCGGTGCACACCACCTTTCGGGTGAAATGTTTCGTGAGATCGCCAAAATTGATATTGTGCATGTTC
>CAIYCP010000079.1 GCA_903924715.1 uncultured beta proteobacterium | reverse complement strand
TGCAATACCGTCTATGAAGGCGAATACCTGCTAGGCACCTCGATTGCGCGCCCTCTCATTGCCAAGCGCCAAATCGAAATCGCTCGACTTGTAGGCGCCGATGCCGTCTCGCACGGTGCAACCGGCAAAGGCAACGATCAAGTCCGTTTTGAGCTTGGCTACTACGCCCTTGAGCCTGGCATCAAAGTGATTGCGCCTTGGCGAGAGTGGGATTTAGTCTCACGCGAAAAATTATTGCAATATGCAGAGGCTGCAGGCATTGCCATTGACATGAAACACAAGCAAGGCGGTGCGCCTTATTCAATGGATGCCAACCTATTGCATATTAGCTTTGAAGGCCGTCATCTTGAAGATCCAAAAGCTGAAGCTGAAGAAACGATGTGGCGCTGGACGGTGTCGCCCGAAGCGGCCCCTGACAAAGCCGAATACCTGGATCTTGAATTTGAAGGCGGGGATGTCGTTGGGCTGAACGGCTTACGTTTGTCGCCGGCACAGGTACTGACAAAACTCAATGAACTCGGTGGCAAACACGGCATCGGTCGTCTTGATCTGGTCGAGAATCGGTATGTCGGGATGAAATCACGTGGCTGCTACGAAACCCCAGGCGGCACGATTTTGCTCAAGGCACACCGCGCCATCGAGTCGATCACGCTTGACCGCGAAGTCGCGCATTTAAAAGATGATCTCATGCCGCGTTATGCCAGCTTGATTTATAACGGCTATTGGTGGTCGCCCGAGCGTCGCGCGATTCAAGCCTTGATTGACAGCACGCAAAAAGAAGTCAACGGCTGGGTACGACTCAAGCTGTATAAAGGCAATGTTTACACCGTATCGCGCGATTCAAAAGACACGCTGTTCGATCAAACCATTGCAACCTTTGATGATGATGGCGGCGCCTACAACCAAGCCGATGCAGCGGGCTTTATCAAGCTCAATGCCTTACGCATGCGGATTGAGTCACGTGCGGGTCGCAAACTATAAGCGCGTTTAAATACGGTGCTCGACCTAGGGCCTGATCAACGCATCTGATTAAAGCGATCTAGACGTGTCAATTGAGCCCCTCGACGAGTACCCGGAAATACTACGGTCAGTCTAGTGCCCATGAACTGGGGACGACTGACCAAATTCCACCAGGCACCATGGGCACGTGCAATCTCACGAACAATGGCTAAGCCTAATCCCGAGCCCCCTTCGGGCGCATCGGGCGACCGATAAAACGCCTCGAACACTCGACCCTGCTCTTGAGCACTAATTCCCTGCCCATCATCCTCAACCGCGAGCGTCGGCGGCGTAGAAGTCACCAACAGCCTGATCGACTGCGCGCCTGACGCATACCGAAGCGCATTATCAATCAAGTTACCAAGTAGCTCGTCTAGCAAAATAGGATCACCCTCAACCCATACCGGCTGATCAGGCGCATCCAGATGCAGTACAACACCCGCAGCTTGGGCACGCGTTAGCCACTCAGCACCCGAGGTCCGCACCCATTCGCACAAGTCCAAACGCAAAAAATGATCTTGTGGTCGAGCCTCAGGATCAACACGCGCCAAGACCAAGAGCTGACGGCCGAGACGAATCATTCGATCACTGACTTGTTTAATCCGTTCGGCACGTTCTCGAATATCGGGGGACAACGGCTTGGCGAGCATGAGTTCTGACTCTAGCTTCAAGCCCGCCAAAGGGGTTCTAAGTTGGTGCGCGGCGTGCCCGACAAAACGTCGCTGAGCTGCGAGCGTATCATTGAGGCGAGACAACAAATCATTCGTGTGCCGCACCAAGCCGCTTAGTTCTTTGGGTAAGCCGTCAAGTTTTAACTGCCCTAGATCGTCTGCCGACCGCTGTGCGATTTCATCCGAAAGTTGATTCACAGCCCGCATCCCCGAGCGCACTCCGCGCACGACGACCCAGACACACAAAGCAATCAAGATCAATTGCCCGATCACCATCAACCAGAAAATATCTTCTAGTTGCCAATCGGCCATCTCAATCTTGTGCGTGATCACCCAGGTTGCAAGTAAATCTAGGCCCACGAGCAAGACAATCGGTGGCAGCAGCCTCAGAATCAGATTGCGCGCCAGGGTACCCGAGGCAAGGAAGGAGATCTTAGACATGCCAACTTTTCATAGGCTTGTACCGAAGCTTAAGCGGCTTCAGTTTCAAGCAAATACCCAAAGCCTCGGACGGTCTGAATCGCAACCCCCTTGCCTTCAAGACGTTTGCGCAGGCGATAAATATAAACTTCAACCGCATTTTCGCTAAAGTCTGCATCAAGTGCCGACAAGCCTTGAACGATTTGCTGTTTGGTCACGACCTTACCCGCACGCACCAAGAGCATTTCAAGAACCGAAAGCTCGCGCACCGATAAGGCTAAACGTTGACCGGCAATACGACACTCGCGATGCGCCGTGTCAAACGTCAAATGTCCAAACTCAAGCAAAGAGCGAGCAACGCCTAAATGGCGACGCGCCAAAGCACGTACCCGCGCGGCTAATTCAGCAAGCTCAAAGGGTTTGGTTAGGTAATCATCGGCCCCAGCATCGAGACCAGCGACCCGGTCTTCGAGGCCATCTCTAGCGGTCAAGACCAACACAGGGATCTCACGACCCTCACCGCGCAGAGTCGTCAAGACTTCTAAACCATCAACCAAAGGTAGGTTTAAATCGAGTACCAATAAATCGTATGAATGATTTGAGATTGCTGCAAGCGCTCGCCTGCCATCAGCCAACCAATCGGTGGCATAGCCTTGATCTGTTAAAAATTCTTGCAACGCACGGCCAAGCGTGGCGTCGTCTTCAATTACAAGCACTCGCATTGAAGCAGTTTACATCTTAGGGGGTACTGGTGGGTGCTACAGGGGTCGAACCTGTGACCTACGCCTTGTAAGGGCGCCGCTCTACCAACTGAGCTAAGCACCC
>CAIYCP010000078.1 GCA_903924715.1 uncultured beta proteobacterium | reverse complement strand
GGTAAACGTACGCCGGCATACCCTTCTAATTTTTTGCTCGCCCAACGCGCAAAGGCTTCTGCCTCAAAATAGCTAATATTTGATACGGGTAAAGCGCTTTCCAGAAGGCTATTGCCGTTAAGAGAAAAACGCCAATGTTGGCTATCCTCGCCCTTGTTCCAATAAAAGGGTGCAGTAATTTGTTCGGCTTTGACCCACGCCCAACCGGCATCTAACCACCATTGAGAATCTTGGTAGCCGCCATCTTCTATAAACAGCAACCACTGTGCATTAGTTACAAGCTCGCTTGCGATGGCATGCACTTGATTAAAGGTGGTGTGTCGTGGTGATTCATTATCAAAATGAAACCCTTTACCTTCAAAACCAACTTCGACAAGCCCAGATATCCCTTCGACCCATCTGTTAGCACCTATGCTCGGGTGGATGCTTACATTGGCTGATGTATAGGCTGGTCGTAATGAGTTTTGGTAAAAAAGATGCTGAATATCAGTGAGTAAAAGCTCTTGATGCTGCTGTTCATGATTGATGCCAAGTTGTACCAACCATTGGAGTTCTGAAGATGTATTTTCTTTTAATAGGGTATCGACTCTATGTTCAATATTGACGCGCCAATCTAAAACTTCTTGCAAAGATGGTCTGGTCAGTAATCCTCGCTGCTTACGCGGATGCTTGTCACCAACACCGTTGTAATAACTGTTAAAGAGGATGGCAAATTGTGGATTCCAGTATTGAAAGTTTTTTTCAAAAGGCTTGAGCACCATCACTTCATAAAACCAGGTGACGTGCGCTAAATGCCACTTGGCGGGGCTTGTATCTTCCATCGACTGAGCCTGACAGTCCTCAGGGCTTAACGTCGCAATGAGGTCGATCGACTGCCGTCTAGAGCGTAGAAACTGATCGAGAAGTGAGGTAGAGGAGGTCATCTTATTGAAAGTTTTAGTGCGCGTAGATCACCGCAAAATAGTCTTTTGGATCTGTCCAAATTTGGGTTGTTTCAAAACCTGCATTAGTTAACAATTGCTTGATAGAGTCAGTTGTGTATTTATGAGAGTTTTCAGTGTGAATCAGGTCACCCTTTTTGAAGGATTTCGAATTCCCCGACCATGAGACGGTTAGGTCTTCAAGGGCTTCGAGATAAAGTTCAACCCTATGCTCTGCATGATTGATTTTGACGACGTGTCGAAATTGCTCAACCTTGAAATTAGAGCCTAGATGCGTGTTAACCGATCTTAGAATATTAAGATTAAAAGCGGCTGTGACTTTTAGAGGGTCGTCATATGCGGCGATCAAAACCGAGTCTTCTTTCATTAAGTCGACGCCAAGTAATAACCCACCGGCATGCGCCTGACCCTTGATCTGGCTAAGAAGCGTAAGCGCTTCAGTGCTCAAAAAATTGCCAAGACTGGAGCCGGGATAAAAGAACGTTCTTTTTGTCGTTGCAACGGAACTGGGAATCAGCAGTTGCTTAGAAAAATCCATACCCAAGTATTGCATGAGAATGTGTGGATATTTTTCTGCAAGCTTTTTTACGGCCTCTTGTAGGTATTCGACTGAAAAATCGATAGCGACATAGGCAGAAGGCTTGAGCGCGTTAAAAAAGAATTCTGCTTTCTGGCAATTTCCAGCGCCCAAATCAATGAACGTGCCACCCGTGCCGACTGCCTGAGCAATTTGCGCTTGGTATTGGGTGAAGATATTTTTTTCAGTGCTGGTTGGATAGTATTCAGGCAGTAGGGTAATTGCAGTAAATAGATGCGAGCCTAAGGCATCATATAAAAACTTTGGAGAAATGGAGGCTGATTGAGCCAATAATCCTGTTTCGATCTCTGATGTAAAGTCGTGATGAATGGTGGAGTGATCTTCTGATGCGGTAGGTGTTTGCATGAAATTTTATTGCAATATTCTCTTTAAAGTCGTCAGTCTTTATACAGCATAAAGATGAGATTTGCTTTATGCTAAATCTTTACTGGGAGATGTTATGAAAGCAATTTGGGGTAATGAAATTTTAGCCAGCTCAAATGAAACCATCGTGGTAGAGGGAAATCATTACTTTCCACCCGCAAGTGTGAATATGCAGTTTTTTAAGAATTCAGGAAAACACACGGTTTGCTCCTGGAAAGGTACCGCTAGTTATTACGATATAGAAGTCAACGGCCAATCCAATCAAGAGGCAGCTTGGTACTATCCCGAACCCAAATCAGACGCGAGTAACATCGCTGGTTACGTCGCTTTTTGGAAAGGCGTACAAGTCGCTAAATAATACAACTCGTCAAACAAAGTAGGATTCAGTATGTATAAGCTCATCGCTTTTGACGCCTACGGGACATTGTTTGATGTGTACTCGATGGGGCAGTTAGCAGAAGAATTGTTTCCAGGTCACGGCCAGGCATTTTCTGTGATGTGGCGCGATCGTCAAATTGATTACACCCGCTTGGTTACGATGAGTGACCCCAGTTCTAACGGCAGCAAGCACTATCTGCCATTTTGGGAATTAACGATCCGTTCATTGCGATATGTTTGTAAACGCATGGGCTTAACTCTGACGCCTGAATATGAGAAACGATTGATGGATCAGTATGCAAAGCTCACTGGCTTTGAAGATAGCTTGACCGTTCTCAAGGCAATCAAAGAAAAAGGCTTGTTTACCGCGATTTTGTCGAACGGTAGTACGGATATGCTCGCGACTGTCGTCAATAGCAATGGTTTAACGCCTTACCTCGATAAGGTCGTGACTGTCGAAGAGGTACGTCTATTCAAAACAGCTCCGCAAGCCTATGCGCTTTTGTTAAAAGAATTTCCTGTCAAAAAAGAAGAAATTCTGTTTGTATCGAGTAACGCCTGGGATGCCTTGGCGGCAAAGTGGTATGGCTTTGATGTGTGTTGGGTCAATCGTCTGGGTCACCCCTTTGAAGAGATCGGAGAAAACCCAAACTATGAAGTCGATTCATTGACCAAGGTATTAGAAGTCATTTAATGAAACGCAGCGGGCTCACGCTGAGCCTGCTGTGGTACTGACCTAAGAAGAAAAACTAGTAAGAACCCATGAAGTCTTTTTTGCCAATCTCGACGCCATTGTGACGTAGTAAGTTATAGGCGGTTGTGACATGAAAGAAGAATTGCGGCATGCCGTATTTTAAAGCGTAGTCTTCAACGGATAACTTCTTCTCTTTGGGTGTACCAGGACGCAAAACAATTTCTTTGATTGCGCTGTCATTTAATTGCGTAGAGGTAAACCCGTCAATGAGTGCCAGGGTCTTTGAGATGCGCTGCTGCAGTTCGGCAAAGCTCTGCTCTGTGTCTTCGTAGGCAGCGACTTCAACGCCTGCGATACGCGAAGGAACGCTTTTAGCAAAATCACAGGCAATTTGAACCTGACGAACAAGCGAGAGCATGTCAGGAAACAGACGCGACTGCAGTAAGTTGGCGGGGTCGAAGTTGCGCTGTTGCGCATGCGCTTCACCTTTTTTTAGAACATCGCTAAGCGCTAATAACATCTGCTTTAAAACGGGAACTGTAGCGGTATAGAGGGCGATCGACATGGTATTCCGATGATTAAAATATAGTTGAGAACAAAGACTGCAGTTTGGATAATTAGGCGTGTACGACTGGGCTTATTGTGCAAGCGTACACCACTTTTTACTGGCTGCCAGTGCTTGGGTTCGTGCAGCCTTCCTTAAATAAGTGTCGCTTACAAAGCGGTTATCTCATACACTTTATCGAAAAGGAAGTCGCACAATATGAAAAAAAGACAAACCCTTGCGCTGTTACTGGCAGCCGGAATGGCACCTCACTTGCTCGCTGCTGAGGCGAACGCGGGCTACCCGACTAAGCCGGTTCGACTACTCGTTGGCTATCCCCCCGGTGGGGCGGGGGACATTTTTGGTCGCTTGGTCGCGAACTATCTGTCGAATCACATGGGGCAGCAGTTTGTTGTTGAAAATCGCCCGGGCGCTGCCGGAACGATCGCTGCGGCGCAGGTTGCGCGCATGCCGCCTGATGGGTATGCCTTGTATCTGGCCTCGGCCGGAGATTTCACCTTGGCACGCAGCACGTTTGGTGCACGACTCCCCTATAGCCCTGAGCAAGATTTCACGTTCATCACGTTACTGGTCAAGGTTCCGATGGTGCTTGTGGTGCATCCGTCCGTGCCAGTTACGAACCTGCAGGAATTCATTGCGTACGCCAAAAGCATGCCTAAGCAACTGAATTACGCGTCGTTTGGAAATGGGTCGACCTCGCATCTTTCTGCCGAGGCATTTAACCTAACGAGTGGCATTGAAATGGCGCATGTGGCGTATAAAGGAAGTGGTCCCGCCGTGACGGACCTGCTCGCGGGACGCGTGCAGGTCATGTTTGATACTGTATTGAGTGGGTCTCGCTTTACCAAAACAGGGCAGCTCAAGAGTTTGGGTGTTTCAACCCTGAAAAGGGTGCCTCTGCTGTCCGAAACGCCTACGCTGGATGAAAGCGGTCTTCCTGGCTATGAAATCGCAACCTGGCTGGGCATCGTGGCCCCTGCGGGCTTGCCGGCTTCGATCACCCAAGCACTGGCCACGCAGTTGGATGCCTTCACAAAAGATCCAGAGATTCGAAAGCAGTTAGACGCGCTTGGCTTGCTTGTCGATGGCTCTGGACCCAATGCATTCCCGACCTTTATTGAGCAGGAGTCGGCTCGGATGGATAAGCTGATTAAGGACGCTGGCATCAAGTTTGAGTGATCGGCCTTAGGCCTTAGGCACTAGGCACTAGACGCTATAGCGTTTGATGATTTCTGGATCAGGATCGCGCCCCAGCCCAGGGCCTGTTGGTACATTGATGTAGCCATTTTTGACCTCAATCGCATCGCCTAACGGGTTCGCGCCTAAGTCAGCAAAAGAGTATTCGATCATCGGTGCTTGTTTATGCGTTGCGGCAATATGCACGCTTGCAAGAAGCCCTGGGCCAAAGTACGGGCAGTGCGGGGTCATCACGACCTGATGTTCTTGAGCAAGCGCACTAATGGCCATCATTGCCGAGATGCCACCAATTTTTGTGACACTTGGCTGAGCGATATCGACCGCGCCTGCTGTAAACATTTGCTCAAAATTCTTGACGCTCATGGCGTTCTCGCCAGCCGCGATTTTTAAACCACTATGGGTTCTAACTTTCGCAAGCGTTTCGAAATCTTCAGGTGGCCAGATCGGTTCTTCGAACCAAGCTAGGTCGTACGGACGCACTGCGTCGGCTACCTTGAGTGCTTCACTCAGGTTCCAGGGACAGTTCACGTCCATCATCAGGCCAACGTTGGGGCCAATGGCCTCGCGTGCCGCTCTGACTTGTTCAACACCAAGCTCATGCAGTTTGACCGCGCCATAGCCGCGTTCAACGACGCGAGCACTGTTCTCGGCCACTAACAATGGATCGGTATAGCGCATGAGACTTGCATAGCAGGGTAAGCGTGCGTGCTTTGCGCCGCCGAGCAAGGCGCAGACCGGTTGTCCTGCAGCTTTACCCGCAATATCCCAAAGCGCGATATCGAGCCCAGATAGTGCGTAGACCATCGGACCGGTGCGCCCGACGATATGGAGCTTTCTATTTAAATCTTCCATGAGGACCGCGATATTGGTTTCGTCGCGTCCCAAAGCAAGTGGCGCCACCATGGCGTGTATCGCGGCACGTGTCGCGGGCCAAATGCCAAAGCCAAAGGCTTCACCCCAACCGACGATGCCCGAATCTGTTTCGACGCGGACTAAGAGGATCTCCATCGAACGATCGAGTCCGGCGAACTTAGGGCGCGGCCCGTAGATTTCAAACGGAAGGCTTAAAGCAAAGGTGTCGATTGCGCGGATGGTCATGGTGTTTTCTATTCAACTTTAATATTGGCTTCTTTAATGATCTTGGCCCACTTTACGATTTCAGAAGGGATCCAAGTCGCGAAGTCGCCTGGTGTTCCGCCAACGGTCACAAAGCCCTGCTGCTTCAACTTGATTTGCAATGCCGGATCTTTTAAAGCTTTATTAATTGCGGTATTCACGCGATTCACGTAATCGTTGGGCGTACCTGCTGGCGCAATTAGACCGTTAATCGTGCTGGCGTCGACATTGGGTAACCCCGACTCGGCAAAGGTGGGAATATTTGGAAAAAGATCACTGCGCGCTTTGCTGGTGATGGCAAGCGCTTTGACGCGTCCTGCATCAAGCATGGCTTTCGCACCTGTTTGCGTCGAAAAAATTGCGGTGATTTGTCCGCCGATGAGTTGTGTAATCGCTTCACCCGCGCCCTTGAAAGGAACATTCAGCATTTGTATTGCGGCTTGGCTTCTGAATTGTTCTGCGGCCAGGTGGGCACCCGTACCTTGCCCGGCAGAACCAAATGTCACTTGGCTCGGGTTGACTTTGGCATACGCAATCAATTCTTGCGCTGTGCTGGCGGTCATTGCAGGGTTCACCACTAGAATTAAAGGCGAGGTTGCGATAAAAACGATGGGCGTGAAATCTTTCTGTGTGTCGTAAGGCAGTTTTGAAAGCAAAGAGGGATTGGTAATAAATGCGGCATCAATCATGCCTAAGGTCAAACCGTCGGGCTCTGCTTTAGCGA
Organism: uncultured beta proteobacterium; assembly: GCA_903924715.1. GTDB lineage: Bacteria > Pseudomonadota > Gammaproteobacteria > Burkholderiales > Burkholderiaceae_B > Zwartia. Next base: position 4,740 of record CAIYCP010000078.1, on the reverse strand, counting down.
TAGCAAGCGTGCCGATCGTGCTGCCCGCACCTGGCCTATTTTCAACAACTGCTTGTTGACCGAATTCGTCGCCGATATAGGGAGCAATCAAGCGGGTGAGTGCATCGGTCGCACCCCCGGGCGCATAAGGCACGATCAAACGAATCGATCTGGTGATCTGTGTTTGCGCCTGAAGCGTTGGTATAAAGACAAACAGGAGTGCAACAAACTGGAGTAACCGATGCATCGTTGATCCTTTTGCAAATCAGGCTTTAATCAAACATGTCGGGTTGTGTCTGGATTAATTCGCTCCAGATTGTTTGAAAATGCAACCAGCCAATGTATTCGCTACCCACGTGTTCACGGCTGTAAAGGGCTTTATCGTGTGGCACCATCATGGGCTTGAGCCCCGTCGCTTCGATGAGCAATTGTTGCTGGCAGCAGCGCTCAAGCGCAATGAACCAAAAGGCGGCAGCTTCGATGCTATGCCGGCTTGCCGTGAGCAGACCATGATTGCGGTGAATCGCAGCTTTGACGCCTTTGAAAGATTCGGCAACACCCGCACCAGCCTTGGCTTCAACGGCGACCTGACCCGCTTCGGCGCCAATCACAACGTGGTCTTCATAGAAGGCAGCGGCATCTTGACTGATCGGGTCGAGTTTTTTACCTAATGAGGCAAAGGCCGTGCCGTACGTTGTATGTGCGTGACACATCGCGACGATATCGGGATGCATTTCGTGCACTGCACCATGCAAAACAAAGCCGGCCTGATTAATGGCGTAATCGCCTTCCACCACGGTGCCATGGTGATCAGCCAGAATCAGGTTTGACACTTTGACCTGCGAAAAATGTACGGCCATGGGATTGGTCCAGTACAAATGAGGATGCTCGGGATCGCGAATTGTTAAGTGCCCGGCAAAGCCATAATCAAAGCCCTGAAGCGCAAAAGCTCGACAGGCCCCGACGAGCCTTTCTTTAAGGTGCTGACGCTCTTGTGCAAACGATGCAAAGGTGGGCTTTTGAGGAAAAATCAACCCTTTTTGTGAGGGCTGGTAAATAGACTCGCGTTCGCCCAGGTCTAACTTGGGGCTTTTTTCCATCGTTTGAGGCATGCAACACTCCTGTCCTACGGTTCATGTCATTTGAAGCATTTAAAAGTTTACTGCAGCTTTGGTTGTACATTCTAGGCTAATCCGACCCCACCTTTTGCGAGCGCTGTTATGAAAAAGATCTCTGTGCTGCTGTCCTGTATTGCAAGCTTGGCTTGTTTTGTGGCGGGGCACGCCTTTGCCGCTTATCCAGATAAGCCAATCCGCCTAATTGTGGGATCTGCCCCCGGTGGCGCCCCTGATGTACTGATGCGTACGCTTGGCGCTCAGATGTCGAAACAAATGGGTGTTCCGATTGTGATTGAAAACAAGCCGGGTGCATCCTATGTGATCTCGACCATGGATCTTGTTCGCTCGGCACCAGATGGCTATACGCTTGCCTACGGAAATGTGGTGTCTCTGGCAACCAATATTTCGTTGTTGAGCAAGGTTCCGTATAGCGTAGAAAAAGACCTGACCTTGATTGCAAATGCCTTGCGCGTCGTGAATTTAATGGTGGTCAATAATGATTTGCCCGTGAACTCCGTTCAAGAGTTAATCGCCTATGCTCAAAAAAATCCAGGCAAGGTGGTCTTTGGTTCAGACGGAAACGGCACGACCTCACATCTTGGTATGGAATACTTTCGGAGCCTCGCGCAGATCGATCTTTTACATGTTCCATATAAATCAGCGCCGGCGATGTTGACGGATTTGATGGGTGGGTCAGTGCATGTTGCCTTGAGTAATACGCCGGTTTCGGGGCCACATGTTCAGAGCGGACGGATGCGTGGCATCGCCATTACCGACAATAAACGTTCAGCAACGTTTCCCACGATTCCGACCGTGGCAGAGCAGGGGCTTGCAGGCTACGAAGTGGTCGCATGGGGCGGGCTGATTGGCCCGGCCAATTTGCCTGCAGAGATTGTTAAGCGCCTCAATGCTGAAGTGCTTCTTGCTTTACAAAATCCAGAGTTGATCGAAAAATTCAAATCCTTTGGCGCAGAAATTTCTGCCAGTTCTCCTGAGGAGTTTGCCGAGCTTTCAAGACGCGAAACCGCCAAGTGGGCCGAAGTGATCAAGCGCTCGGGCGCCAAGATTGACTGACGGTTACTGCGATCTAGCCAGACGCCGTTTTATTGGGTTGTTCTGGATTAGAGGGGTTTGCTATGATTGACCCTATAAATTTGTTAAACAAATAATAGGGACAATGATGGGTAAAACGATCAGTGCGCTTCAGCTTGGTATCGTGTGGAGGCGCCTGACCGGCTTGATGGATGAGGTCGCACAAACCTTTGTGCGCACGTCATTCTCGGTGGTCGTTCGTGAGAACTGGGATTTGGCATGTTCGCTGATGGATGCAGACGGGCGAGTGTTCGCGCAATCATCGCGGTCTATCCCTTCGTTTTTAGGCACCATGCCCACAACGCTGAAGGCCATGCTGCAAAAGCATCCGCAACACAGCCTTGAACCGGGTGATGTATTAATTTCGAACGACCCCTGGATTGGTACGGGCCATTTGAATGACATTACGATGGTGCGGCCGATCTTTCGTGGCACTGAACTTGTCGCCTTTGTTGGCTCAACATTTCATACGGTTGACATTGGTGGTGCGCCATCACCTTTTGCGAAAGATTCTTACGAAGAGGGCTTGTGCATTCCGATCTTAAAGATTGTGAGGCGCGGCGAAGAAAATCTGGATGTTATTTCTTTTTTACAAGAAAACCTGCGCGAACCCAACGAAACGCTCGGCGATATTCGTGCACAATTTGCGGCCTATGACTTAGCTCAAACCAAACTATTGAACTTGCTTCAACAAGAGGGAATTGACGACTTAATAAGCGTTACGGATGCCATCTTGTCACGCTCAGAGCTGAGCATGCGCAAAATGCTAGAGGCAATTCCTGACGGTGAGTGTACTGATCAAGTCACCGCGGATGGTTTTGAGAAACCATTGACGATCTGTTGTTCGATCAAAAAAACAGGTTCTGATATTTTGGTAGATTATGCGGGTACCGATCCGCAAATTGATAAGCCCATCAACTCGGTCTATAACTTTACCTTTGCTTATAGCGCGTATGCGATTAAGTGTGCCTTTGATCCGAACTCGCCCAACAACGATGGCGGCTTGAGGCCCTTAACCTTGTTGGCACCCGAGGGTTCACTCGTGAACCCGACTCGGCCTGCGCCTGTATGGGGCCGTCATCTGTCTGGGCATTATCTTCCCTTTGTTATTTTTGGCGCCTTATCCAAAATCATCCCGGACAAAGTGATTGCAGATAGTGGGTCACCCATCTGGAACGTTTACTTCAAAGGCGTCGATCGCTCAAATCGAAAATTTGTCAAAATGTTTTTCATGAGCGGTGGTTATGGCGCTCGGTCGCAAAGTGATGGCCCGGCGTGTTTAAGCTTTCCCACCAATATTGCAAATAATCCGATCGAACAGTTTGAAAATCAAACTCCGATGCTCGTGACTGAAAAAAGTCTGATCACGGATAGTGGAGGCGCTGGAATGTACCGCGGTGGCTTGGGCCAACGCTTGTCGTTTCAATCTTTGTCGCCGGAACCTTTGACCTTTATGATTCGCCACGAAAGAATCAAATATCCGCCGCGTGGTTTTTTGGGTGGTATTGATGGTCGTTTAGGCGTCGACCTGGTCGATGGTCAGCGCATACCAGGCAAGTCGGTCATGAGCCTCAAACAAGGGCAAACGGTGACGTTTGAAACCCCAGGTGGTGGAGGTATGTTTTCACCACTGAAACGCGACCCAGCGGCCTTAGCAAAAGACTTGCAAGACGGCGTGGTGTCAAACTTAAGTGCGCAAAACGATTACGGTCAAACAGCCGCCCAGTTAGAGGCGGTGAGGGATGCAACACAAGGGACTGAAGCATGAGCCAGCCGCTTAAACCGCTGTTAGCCCCCTTTCGGATTGGTGTAGACATTGGCGGCACCTTCACAGATCTGGTCATGGTAGACGCGCAGGGACAGTTGCGTAACGAAAAAGTATTGACGACTCCGCTTGATCCTTCGGTTGGTGTGTTAACCGGAATTAAATTAATTCTTGAAAACAACTCGGTAAACGCGCGTGATGTACAAAATGTCATTCACGGTACGACGCTGGTCGCGAACGCACTGATTGAGCGAAAGGGCGTTCGTACTGCCTTGATTACGACGGCCGGGTTTCGCGATGTGCTGCAAATTGGTCGTGAGTGGCGTTACGACATCTACGATTTATTTTTAACACCCGTTGAACCGCTGGTGCCCAGGGCACTTTGCTTTGAAATCAAAGAACGCGTTGGCTACGACGGTGCTGTTATCCAAGCTTTAGACCTTTCGGCGTTGCCTCAGATCGCCAATGAACTTAAGCGATTAAAGGTCGATGCGGTCGCGGTATGTTTATTGCATTCATTTCAGTTTCCGACGCACGAAATACAAATAAAAGAAGCCTTGGCGAAGTTATTACCTGACGTTGCGGTATGCATATCGAGCGAAGTGATGCCCGAGATCGGTGAATATGAAAGAACGGCCACGACGGTGTGTAACGCCTACGTTCAGCCGTTATTCAAAAAATATATTTCAGCCTTGATGGCGGGCATCAAGAACATCGGTATTGAACAAGACTTGTATTTGATGCAATCTGATGGGGGGACGGTACATTTTCATACCGCAATTGAAT
>CAIYCP010000077.1 GCA_903924715.1 uncultured beta proteobacterium | reverse complement strand
TGAGTTCGTAACCTGCTCGAATCGCGATTAATTCAGTTGACTGGTGATCAGTTCGATTTTTCTGGAAGGATCCTTACCGTCCCAGTTCACAGACGCTTCGCGCATCAGGGATAAAAACTTCAGCTGGGTGTCGTTATATTCGATTAACTCGAGCATCCCGGGTAAATCACCGGTCGTATCAAAATAGGCGAAACGAATTCCACGCGGTGTTAAGCCCTCAAAGGCTAGTACATAGCCCATTTTTTTGTAGCGAGCAACGTCGACCTCGTATTGTGTAGTCGCCATACCCAGGTGATGAAAGCCATAACCTTTTTTCTTGATGACATCCCAATACACAGAAGGTTTGTCATCCAGTGGTTGAATCACTTCAAAGCACATGTTGCCCGAGAAAGTTAAGGCTAAACCCATACGCATATCGGTTGGCTCGCCGCGGTAGTAGGCCTCTTTGAGCGTGTAACCATTTGAGTAAAACCAAGGGCCGATGTTAAATTTTTGACTAAATTCAGCAATTGATTTTTGCAAATCTTCAACCACGTACGCGACCTGCACAATTCCGCCCAAGGGTTGACCAAAAATATTTTGAATCATAGATGTCTCCAATTGCGCGGCGGCCGTCTAAATGTCGGGCAGCATTTTTAAATTGAGGCTGCCCAGCACAAGCCGTTTAGCCTTTGTTTTGCTCAACAACTAAGTGGGTGTGTGCCAGTTTTAGTAGCGGACACGCGACGCCTTTTGCAACGCCTCGTTGAATCATCTGCCCCAAAATATGCTCATGCTCAGTCATATTTCCTTGCGTGAGATCTCGAAGCATTGATGCAGCAAATGTTGACTTTACATTGGTCAGCATTTCAAGAGAGCGTTTCTGTGCCGATTCTTTAGTCGGAAAGCCATTGGCTGCCGCGATCGCACAGCTCTCAGCATAAAAGTTGGTCGTGCTTTCGATGCCCCAAGGAGCTGCTGAGATTTTTCCGACATGGCCACGGCATAAGGTGGTCATCCCTGCCAAACTCGCCAAGAACACCCACTTGTCCCACAGAGACTGCTCAATATTATCGCTGTATAAACGATCAAACCCGGCGTTTTCACATAAGGCAAAAAATTCTCGGGCAATTTTTTCATGTGCGGCCGAGCGATGACCCACTGTAAGCATGTGTAGATCTGTTAATTGTTTGACTGCGCCAGTGGGTGAAATCGTGGCGGCAATCTGGGCGACCCCTCCCATGACACGATCTTTGCCAAATTTTGCATCAAGTTGTTGAATGTGATCCAAGCCGTTTAAAAATGGCAAAAATACGCCTTTGCTGCTGGCGCCTTCCAGGCTAGCCAGAGCATCTTCAAAGTCGAAAGATTTTGGCGCAAGCACGATCAAGTCGTACTCAGGCTTGAGTTGCGCCTTTGTAATCGCTTTGGGTTGAACGGTGAAGCTCTCTTTGGGCGTTTCGATCACGAGACCCTCAGCTTGTATTTTTGCGTGTCGTTTATCGCGCAAGAGATAGGTGACATCTGCGCCGGCTTGCATAAGTCGAGCCCCAAAATAGCCGCCAACGCCGCCTGCACCTAAAATTAGAATTTTCACTTGCTATCTTCCTTGCTGATCAGGTTGTATGGTTAGTTTATGATCACTACAAACGTCAAACGCATCATTACATAAAAAACACAATTCTGGAGACTGAATTGAGCGAC
>CAIYCP010000076.1 GCA_903924715.1 uncultured beta proteobacterium | reverse complement strand
GATATTTTTTATCATCACGCGTTAATAAGCAGGCGCAGCCAACGCCATCCCATTAAACGCATTCAGTAACCGGGTGCGCCATTGCGCGACCGGATCATCCGCCGCCAACAGTTCAAAATCACTGACCGCACGCGACCATTGAAATTGGCCAAAAATGGCGTAATCCGCGTACAACGGGGTTTCGCCACCAAAAAATGGTTGCACCTTGAGGACGTTTCTTAAAGGCCCTAAGCTATCCCGAAACCCTTGCAGCTTGGCGTCTCGGTCAAGTCCGACTTGTTCGAGCTTCATCCCAAAGCGCGGTTCGCGAGTTTCTCGAAAGTACGCCTGATTGGCGGCATCAAGGTGCTTATAAATATCCATCAAAACAAAGCGTACGATTTGCCCCGCATGCACGTCGCCCAAGTTCGAATAGACTAGGCTCAAGGCTTGCCCCTGGGGGCCACCAAACAAAGACGGCCGATCCGGAAATTGCATCTCAAGATACTTGGCGATTTCCCACGATTCAAACACCCACTTGCCGTCATGCACCAATACTGGCACCCTGCCCTGACCACTGGGCTCAATCGCAGCTTTCTCTATAAAGCGCCAAGGCACCAACTCTGCGTCAAGCCCTTTATGGGCTAGCGCCATCCGAATCCGCCAACAGTAAGGGCTAAAGGGTCGCTTGCTTTCAGCGCCAACGAGTTCGAATAATTTAAGGGCCATGGTTTGCTCCGGTGGTGTCTAGTTTCGTCTTATCAGGACTATTTTCGGTCAGGTATTGTCTTTGTCTGTACCGACTAATATGGACGTCACCTTAACCCGAAGCGGGCTTGGTATAAAGCCCGCCGAGCTTGCTGAGCGATCTTAGCGAGTCAACGATGGGATCGGGGCAAGAGGCCCATTCAGGGAATTCGGTCACTTATTTCACAATAGTGAAAAAAAGAACGGGGCAAATAAAACTTAGCCCTCTACCAAAAACCCCACTGAACCTGCATTTTGTTACAGTTTCACTTGATTCGCTAAACAACACAGTCGCACCACAAAATCCTCAACCTGGAGTCTGCTTTGACCTCGACCAACACTACCACCCCCGCCCAAGCGCCTTCATATACTCCAGTGGCCGTTATCACCGGTGGGGCCAGAGGCATTGGGTTGGCATGTGCAAAGTGGTTTCTTGCACACGGTTATCAGGTTGCAGTGCTCGACACCGAAGCAGCCACACTTAAGCAAACCGAACACGCGCTCAATGACCGCGCGCGCGTGTTGGCGCTACATTGCGATGTTTCGATTCCGGCTCAGGTGCAGACAGCGATTGATCAGGTTGAACAAAAGTTTGGTCGCATCGACGCACTCGTGAACAATGCCGGAGTCGCTGTGTTTAAGCCGATTGGCGAAACTACCTTTGAAGAGTTTCGTTATGTGCTTGGCACCAACCTGGATGGCGCGTTTTTGTGCTCGCAAGCTTGTATTGCTGTGATGAAGAAAAACCGCAATGGCTCGATCGTCAACATCGCCTCAATCTCAGGCCTACGCGCCAGCACTCTGCGCGTAGCCTACGGCACCAGCAAGGCCGCCATCATTCACCTGACAAAACAGCAGGCAGTTGAACTCGGCACGATCGGCATTCGCGCCAATGTGGTGGCACCGGGCCCAGTTGATACTGACATGTCAAAGCTTGTGCATAGCGTGGCGATTCGTTCTGACTACTATGACACCATCCCCATGAATCGCTACGGCACGCCTGAAGAAATCGCCAATGCAGTCGG
>CAIYCP010000075.1 GCA_903924715.1 uncultured beta proteobacterium | reverse complement strand
GTAATAATATGCTTTCAGCTCTAGTTAGAAGTGGGCAATTGACCCAACATGATGCTCTGAAATTATATGACGACGGCCCTAACATTGAATCTGATTTAATTACATACATTATAAATAGGCTTGGGTACACTGAAGATGAGTTTCAGAATATAATGACATTGGAAAATAAAACATGGGCCGATTTTCGTAGCTATAAGAAACTCTTTGAGTTTCTGCGTCCATTTTTTTACATTTTGGCTAAAGCAAACCTTGTTCCAATGAGCTTCTATCTTAAGTATTGTTTTCCATTAAGGATGGTCTGCATAACCCCCGCCCAATCGCGAGTTGATGCTTGAATGTTCATATGGTGAAACTGGCAATGAATTCTTCGCCGATTTCCCCGTCTTTGTGGCCCATTTCGGCCTGTTTTGGGGCACTTTCCCACGGTTTGGGCGCACTCATGCCCGCAGTCCCTCAATCATTCGCTTGCGCACCATCCACAAGTTGGACAGCGCAAACATCACCAGCAGTTGGCTGGTGTTCTTGGCCAGACCCCGGTAACGCGTCTTGCGATGCCCGAACTGACACTTGATCACCCGAAACGGATGCTCTACCTTGGCGCGGATACTGGCTTTGATCTTTTCAATCCGATCAGTCAAGGCGTGGCTGGCTTTGGTCTTGTCCAGCGCTTTGCGCTTGCCCGGTATCATGGCAATTTCCCAGTCCACGCCAGCGTGTTTGTCTTGAATCTCTTGGCGCTTTTCAACGCACCGGTAGCCCGAGTCGGCAAAGACCACTTCTTCTTGCCCATGCAGCAGGGCATGCGCTTGCGTCACATCGTGGGCATTGGCCGGCGTTGTTGTGACCGTGTGCACCAAGCCAGAGTCAGCGTCCACGCCAATGTGCGCCTTCATGCCAAAGTGCCACTGGTTGCCCTTCTTGGGCTGGTGCATCTCCGAGTCGCGCTCGCCTTTGTCGTTCTTGGTGGAACTGGGCGCCGCAATCAAGGTGGCATGCACCACCGTGCCGGTCTTGAGCATCAGCCCGCGATCGATCAACTTGGCATTGACAGCCGCCAGTATTTGCGCGCCCAAGTCGTTTTGTTCGAGAATGTGTCTAAAGCGCAGGATGGTGCTCTCGTCGGGCAGTCGGGTGATGCCCGCATCGAGCTTAGCAAACTCGCGGTACAGCGGGATGTCATGCAAGGCCTCTTCCATGGCCGGGTCGGAATGCCCAAAAAACTGCTGCAGCAAATGAATGCGCAGCATCACCTCAGTGGCAAACGGCGGGCGCCCCGTCTTGCCAGCAGGTGCGTGAGGCGCAATCAGCCCCAGCAGTTGCGACCAAGGAATCACCAGGTTCATCTCGTCCAGAAATTCACGCTTGCGCGTACGCTTGGTCACAAGTTCGAATCCGGTGGTGGCAAGGCTAATTTTTTTCATCTGAAATTAACGCACGAGACCCTCAATTGGGTGACTTTTGCAGACCTTCCCTAAAAGAGTGCATATGATCATTATTGTCGATTATGGACTAGGTAATCTTGGCTCCGTGCTAAATATGTTTAAGCGTATCGGTGTGCGTGCGTGCATCGAATCGGATCCTACTGTAATTAGCAACGCTGAAAAGATTGTGTTACCTGGCGTTGGAGCCTTTGATGCCGCGATGCAGCGCATGAATGAGCGGCATGAATTAAGGTATGTGCTTGAGTACTGCGCATTAAAGAAAAAAGTGCCTTTGCTCGGGGTTTGCTTGGGTATGCAGTTGCTGACACAGGGTAGCGCAGAAGGAAGGCTACCAGGCTTAGGTTGGATTCAGGGAGTAGCACATCGTTTTCCTCGTCAAGTTGGCCTAAAAGTGCCCCACATGGGTTGGAATGTCGCTAATCCAGTTACCTCAAGTCATTTAACTAAAAATGTGGGTCTTGAGCCTCGATACTACTTCGTGCACTCTTATTATGTGAAAGTGGATGATCCGTCGCATTGTTTGATGCGTAGTCATTACGGAGGTCAAGAATTCGACTCAGCCATTGGTAGAGATAACATCTATGGAGTCCAGTTTCATCCTGAAAAAAGTCACCGCTTTGGCATGCAAATTTTTAAAAACTTCGCGGAATTATGAATATGCTACGTACGCGTGTCATTCCAACACTACTTTTGCGGGACGAGTGTCTGGTCAAGACTAAGAATTTTGGCGAATTCACTTATGTGGGGGATCCGACCAATACTGTTCGAATTTTTAATGAGTTAGAAGTCGATGAGCTATTGTTACTTGATATTACTGCCTCACGCGAAAATCGTACCCCTAATATTAAGTTACTGGCCACGATTGCTAACG
>CAIYCP010000074.1 GCA_903924715.1 uncultured beta proteobacterium | reverse complement strand
TGCCGATACGATGGATAATCCCAGTCCGCTACCGGGCCGATTCGAGCTTAAGCGATAAAAACGTTGCAGTACCTTGCCGCGCTCTTCAGGTGGGATTCCTGGGCCGTTATCTTGCACGATCAGCGAGATTGCGTTAGTTGTTTCGCGAACTTTAATGCGAATTTCAGCGCAGGGGCCCGCGTACTTAAGCGCATTATCAATGAGGTTCGCCAAAATTCCCGCCAGCAAATCTTTATCGCCCGCGATAATAGGCTCACCTTCAATGTCTACAACAAGCGTCATCCCAAGTGCTTCGGCCGCTGCGTCATACAACTCAAGCAAGTTTGTGACCACTGCGCGAAGCTCGACGCGTTCAAAGGGTTGGCGCCGTGCTCCAGATTCGGCCTCGGCAATTTGTAAGAGTTTCTCTAAAACTAAAATCAGATCATCAATAGCACTGATTGCAAAGTGACCCGCGTCTTCGAGTTGCCGTTGCTCTGGAATGCCTCGCAAAGACTCTTCAAGATGTCCGCGAATTAAACCCAGAGGGGTGCGTAAATTATGCGCGATGGTGTTTGAGACATGTCGCACACCTTCCATCAAATGTTGAATCCGGTCAAGCATACGATTGATATCAGCGCTTAACCGATCGAACTCATCGGGCGTGCCCGAGAGCATAATACGGCGATCCAAATTACCTGCTTCAATATCTTGCGTCGTGTGACGGATTGCCCAAATTCGTCGTTCGAGTTGGCGTCGAAACATGAGCGTTCCGAACAACGCCATGAGCAAGGCGCTCAGCCCGCCGATCACGACTGCACGCGTAATTAAACTGCGGATCTCGCTCAGATCCTGCATGTCGCGCCCAACGACTAAGAGGGCACCACCATCGAGCTTGTGCAATCGCACGCGACTGGGTGAATCCCCTGAGCTGCGTTTGATGAGACGATCGATCGTTTGGTCAAAAGGCGCAGAGGCCTCTGTCCAACCGGGGATATTGCCCGCGAGTTTTTTACCGGATGGCTCGGTCAGGAGCAAAATCTCGACATCTGAGTCAACGCCATCACTAAGTGTTGATTCGATTCGTTGGGCTAAGGCAGCTAAACCGCTATTTTGAGCGGTCTCGCTAAATCTTTCAGTGATGTACAAGAGTTTTGCATCAATATTACGCTCCATGAGGCCGAGCGAGACAAAATAGAAAACGGATGACACAACCAAGACTGAAGCGACGACCAAGCCGCCGCAGAGCAGGGCTAGGCGAAAAGCAACCGAGTGCCAAACTCTATTATCCATCGAGGCCGCACCGATACCCCACACCGCGTACCGTGTGTAACAGTGCAATCGGGTGACCCTTATCAATTTTGTTTCGTAGACGACTAATTTGGACGTCAATGACATTGGTGCCGGGATCAAAGTGAAAATCCCAAACCGACTCCAGCAGCATCGTGCGCGTGACAACATGACCTTGATGGCGCACGAGGTACTCAAGTAACTTGAATTCACGCGGCTGTAGCGTGATCGGTTGCCCGGCGCGCTCGGCTTTGCGAGAGAGGAGATCCAAGGTGAGGTCGGCGAGCTTAAGCTCTCTGCTATCGGCGCTCACCGTTCTGGCCGTTTGAGTCCGGCGAATTAAGGCCTCTAGGCGTGCGAGGAGCTCGGCCATCGCAAAAGGTTTGGTGAGGTAGTCGTCGCCTCCGTTTTGAAGACCACGCACACGATCGTCTAAACTCGCGAGTGCGCTGAGGATCAGCACTGGTGTTTGAAGTTGGGCCTCTCGCACCGCATGAACGATTTCCAGCCCTTCTTGCTCGTGGGGCAACATGCGGTCAACGATGATGGCGGCCCATGGGCCTGCAAGTGCCAAGGCAAGTCCCTCGGGGGCCTGGTCTGCATGTGTAACAAGGTAGCCGGCCTCTTCGAGGCCCTTGCTCAGGTAGCGTGCCATATCTTGCTCATCTTCGATTAGCAAAATACGAGCAAATTGTGGGGTTGGTCGCATTGTTGAAATATTAACCTGTTGTACTTACCTTTCACCTGAAAGATATGTAGACAGATAATAACGATTCTCATTAATATTTAAGGTCTGACGCAAGATGCTTAAGGGTCGCGCGACGATCTTGTTGCGTACAAAGCGGTTTATTGATAAATGTTTGCTTGATGTTTTCTTTACAAAATCCTCAGTTTGCTCGAATCTTCGCGAGCGCCTTGGCGCTCGTGGGCTTGTGCCTGCCTGCAGCAGTCTTTGCACTTGAGCCAGAGTTTGAACATTTCACCGTAAATATTCAATCTACGTTCATTTGGCAAAAGCATCCTCAGTTTGCTTCGCCTTACTCCTTGCCAGGCAGTCTGAATCCGAACACCGAAATCGGCTACACCTTAACGGGTACGGCGTTTTTAGGGGCGCGACCCTGGAAGGGCACTGAGTTTTTTCTAGATCCCGAAGTGTCTCAAGGCAATCCATTTTCAAATTTAAGAGGTGTGGGTGGCATCACCAATGGCGAGGCACAAAAAGCTGGGAGTAATCAGCCCGTCTCTTATTGGGCGCGTGCTTTCGTGCGTCAGACCATTGGCTTTGGTGGCGGTACGGTCGAGCGCGAAGCAAGCTTTAACCAATTTGCTGAGTCTGTTGATAAACGACGGCTTGTGTTCACGGGTGGCGTCTATGCCATCACCGATATTTTTGATCAAAATGCGTTTGCGCATGATCCACGCACCCAGTTTATGAACTGGTCGATGATGGATTACGCGGCGTGGGATACACCCGCAGATGCGCGTGGCTATACCCGTGGCTTGGCGATTGAGTACTATCACGACGATTGGGCGTTTCGGATCGGGCGTAATTTGTTGCCCGTTGAGTCAAATGGACTGCAACTGAATGGCGACTTTTCAAATTCGTATAGTGATAACGCCGAGATTGAGCGGGGGTATGAAATCAATGGTCAGCCCGGGCGTGTTCGAGTCTTAGGGTTTCGTAATGTGGCCAAATTTGGAAACTTTAATGACGCCATGAGTTATTCGCGTCAGTTTGGCGGAACCCCCGACGTCGGTAACGTTCGAAAAGAGCAATCTAAATATGGTTTTGGTGTGAGTCTTGAACAAAATATCACCGATAGTGTGGGTGTTTTTGCGCGCTACAGCTGGAATAACGGGCAGACCGAGGGCTACTCGTTTACTGATGTGAATAATTCGGCCTTGGTTGGCATATCGATTAAAGGCAAGCCCTGGGCGCGCCCTGATGATGTGCTTGGAATCGCCTACGCCTCGAATGGCATATCGGGTGCAAATCGTGACTATCTGGCTGCCGGCGGAAGTAATTTTTTCTGTGGTGACGGCAATCTAAATTATCAACGTGAAGGTATTTTTGAAATCTATTACAGTTTTAAAGTCACTAAGGCATTGTGGCTGACTGCTGATTATCAACGTATTCAGAATCCTTGTTTTAATACCGATCGAGGTCCTGTCAACGTCTATACGGTTCGAGGGCACGTCGAGTTTTAAAACGGTCGCGCGCAAAACGCAGCAATAAAAAAAGGATCCATCACTGGATCCTTTTTTACGTTCGGTCTGACTTAGGTTTATACCGGCGTAAACATTGGTACAGGTGGGCCATCGCCTTCGGTTGGTTTGAAGACGAGCTTAACCTTTTGTCCAATCTTCAGTGCTGCCAAATCACAGTCGACGATCTGCGTCATCATTGTGACGCCTTCTTCTAGTGTGACGTAGGCGATGCAATACGGGTTTGGATTGCCGCGTTGCATCACGCTTAACGAGTAAATCACGCCTTTGCCTGAGCCTTCTTTCCATTCGGTTTCACCGAAGCAAAAAGGGCATAGCGTGCGTGGATACCAGTGTGGCTTTTTGCACGAGGTACAAAACTTGACCAGAAATTTACCGGTGCGAGCCGCATCCCAAAAGGGTTCGTTGCCGGGTTCTTTGGCAGGTGCGGGAAGTGGGTTGGGTTGATACATCATGGTC
>CAIYCP010000073.1 GCA_903924715.1 uncultured beta proteobacterium | reverse complement strand
AACCAAATCAAAGAGATTACCGATATCAACAACCATCAATACATCCGCGGGCGAGTGGGTGCCTTCAGCCTTCACCCGCTCAAGTAACCCGTCTTTTAAAAAGACAGTGCCTACTCGAATGCCTGTTTGTTTAGTAAAGGCGTCGAGTAGCGGTTGGATGAGCCCGGCTTCGCGCGTGGTGTACAGATTGATGCTTTGGGTTTGCGCCTGCGCTGGTAGGGCAAAGAGCCCGAAGGCCAGGCTGAGCGCCCAAGCCGTACCGGCGCCTAGGCGGGTGAAGCGATAAAAGGATTGGACGAGGATAGTGGTGTAAACGGGTCGCAAAATAAACCTCTTCAACGGGTGTAATTGGCAATCTAAATGCAAATGCGAATGATTCGCAACAAAGTAAAATCGTAACACTTTTTTCTTTTTGTTGCTTTTGGTTGCAAGACTAATGCCTTAAAACAACCAAATGCTAAAAATCCCTTTTGTTCCTATTTGGGGTACTGTTTACGCTTCGACGGGTAGTGACGAACGCAAGTGCGTTTTGTGTCACGCTCAACTGACTGCACCGGAGGCTTTATGTTGTTTCCCACCACAATCGTTGGTAGTTATCCCCAGCCTGATTGGTTGATTGATCGCGAAAAGCTGGCCGGACGTTTTCCTCCTCGCGTGCGTGCAAAAGAACTGTGGCGAGTCGCTGAGCCTTATCTGCAGCAAGCCATGGAAGACGCGACCTTAATTGCGATTCGAGGGCAAGAGCAGGCAGGCCTCGATATCATCACCGATGGTGAAATTCGACGTGAAAGCTATTCCAATCGAATTGCTACCGCACTTGAGGGGATTGATATTGACAATCCCGGTACCGCGCTCGATCGTTCGGGCCATCCCAATCCTGTACCCAGAATCGTTGGCAAAATTAAACGGGCGCGTCCGATTGAGGTTGAGGACTTGTTATTTTTGAAAGCGCACACAACACGGCAGGTCAAAATCACCGTACCGGGTGCGTTTACGATGTTGCAGCAGGCCCAAAATGATTTCTATGCTTCGGAAGAAGAAGCTGCGATGGATTACGCGGCAGCCTTAAATGCCGAGATCAAAGATCTGTTTGCACATGGCGCTGATATTGTGCAAATTGATGAGCCCTATATGCAGGCGCGTCCTGAAAAGGCGCGTCAGTACGGCATCAAAGCGCTGAATCGAGCACTAGAAGGTGTGACGGGACGTACTGCTGTTCATATCTGTTTTGGCTACGCTGCGGTGATTCACGCAAGGCCCTCTGGGTATGATTTTTTGCCTGAGCTCGCGCAATGTTCGTGCCATCAGATTTCAATTGAAACCGCGCAGTCAAATCTTGATTGTCGTGTGCTCGAATCTTTGGGCAATAAGCAGATTATGGTTGGCTGCTTGGATCTGAGCGACATGAAGATTGAAACGCCCGAGGTGGTGGCAGCGCGAATCCGCAAAGCGTTGAAATACATTCGACCTGAACAGGTAATCTTGGCGCCTGACTGTGGCATGAAGTATCTACCTCGAGCAGTTGCGGATGGAAAATTAAAAGCCATGGTCGAGGCGGCACAGTTGTTGCGTGATGAATATGCCAGTCATTGATTACGGCGAACGTCTGCGTTTGGGGATCATGGTTCCTTCGGGCAACGTCATTGCCGAACCGCAGATCCATGCGATGTTACCGTCGGGTGTTGCGGCCTATATGACGCGTTTGCCTTTGCGCGGTAGTTCTGAGGCAGAACTCATTGAGATGGGTCGACATGTTGAATCGGGTGCAAAGTTGTTAGCCGATGCGCAGGTTGGTGTCGTGGTGTTTCATTGCACCGCGGTCAGCACTTTTAGCGCGCAGATGGGCACAGAGATTCAGCAGCGCATTGAACAAGCAAGTGGCTTGCCTGCGTTTTCAACTGCAGAAGCGATTGTGTCGGCTTTACATGCGTTAAAGGCAAAGAAGATTATTTTGTTGACGCCATATATCGAAGAGGTCAACGTACGCGAGTGTGCCTTCCTGGCACATCATGGTTTTGAAGTGATTGCGCAGGTTGGCTTGGGGGTGAACACGAACGCCGAAATGGGTCAGTTGTCTGAACAGGTGTGGGTTGACCTTGCATTGAAACTTCAAGATCCGCAAGCCGACGCCTATTTCATTAGTTGTACTGCAGTGCGCTCAGCTGAGGCGATCGAGCGGATAGAGGCTTTACTTGATCGACCTGTGATCACCAGTAATCAAGCGATGGTTTGGTTCGGTTTGCGCCGCTACGGGATCGAAGATCACGCGCCAGGCTACGGTCGCTTATTCGAGTTGCAACCCGTCTAGCGCGTGCGGTTACTGGTTTTTAATACCTGCGGCCCGAATCACGACGCCCCATTTCTCGAGTTCTGCTGCAAGATGGCTAGCAAGTTCGTTGGGCGTTCCGCCCATCGGTGTGGCGCCAATCTCTGCAAGTCTCTTTTTGAAAACAGGATCGGCCAAAATTTCATTGGCTTCTTTATTCATGCGCGTAAGAATCGGTTGAGGTGTACCTTTGGGTGCGAGCAACGCGAACCACGTTGACGACATGAGCGTTGGAAAACCTAGCTCGGCTGTTGTCGGAACCTCTGGTAGCGCGGGCGAACGGGTGGGTGACATGATCGCCAAAGCACGAACCTTATTGGCTTTGACTTGGCCCGCAATGCCTGGCACCAATTGAAACATTGTCTGAATCTCGTTTGCGATTAAATTGGTTGTGGCGGTACCCGGTGCATTGTAGGGAACATGGACCATTTTGGTATTGGTCTCGCGCATGAATAGTTCGCCCGCCAGGTGCATAGAGCTACCAATGCCCGTTGAACCAAAGTTTAATTTCCCTGGATGACTTTTAGCGTAAGCAATGAATGCCTCAATGCTTTGAGCGGGTAGATCATTATTGACCACCAGGATATTGGGTACGTCGCAGATGAGCGCAATAGGATCAAAATCTTTTTGTGGGTCGTAGGCAATACTTGCATACAAGCTTGCATTCACTGCCAGGGTGCCTGCCCACGAAAAGAGAAAACGGTAACCGTCAGGCGTGTATTTTGCGGCTGCGGCTGCACCGATGTTACCGTTTGCCCCGGGCTTATTCTCAATCACAATATTGGTTTTGAGACGTAAGGCCAGCTGTTCGGCGAGCATGCGTGCAATCGTGTCGCCTGTGCCACCGCCGCCGGGGGCGGGCACGGTGAGCTGAATCGCCTTATCGGCAAGTGGCCAGGTGTTCGCTTGTGCTGTCAACGAGACGCTTGAGAACAGAGCAGCACAGACAATGAAGCATTGAGTGAGTAAGCGCATTGTTTGACTCGTATTAAAAGTTTGACTGAAAGTGTTTAACAAGTGGGCGATCTATAAAGATTCATGCGCTTCATCCGCCAGTTTGATCAAAGACAGGTTCGCCTAGATTCAGCATCAAACGATTTGCCCAAGCAAAGATCGCCACTGAATGAATCAAATCTAAAATTTCGATTTCGGTCAAGCCAACGTCTTTTAAGGCCTGAATGCGTGCCGGTGGGATTTCATTTGGCTGACTTGTCAAGGCGATCGAAAAGTCGACAATCGCACGTTCGCGTGCTGAAGTGCCTGCCGTGTGTGGATTATTAAATACCTCAGTAATGGCGTCGTTGCGTTTGGCTAGTTGCTCAAACCTTTGCGCATGAACTGAAGCACAATATACGCAGCCGTTGATGCGCGATACCACGGTGGCACCGAGTTCACGTTCGGCGCGTGGCATGCCGCCAGGTGCATACATAATGGCATTAAAGGCGATCGAACGCTGCTTAAGCACTTCGGGTTGATGCACTAAAAAAAGGTAGTAGTCGGATACTTTTGCTTTAGGGTGACTTTCTTCAAGTACCGCGATTTGTTCTGGCGTGGCCGAGTCGAGTTTCACCACATCAAGCCAGGCTTTCCAGCCTAGCGTTGCATTGGTGAAGCCATTGATTTCGATTAAATCGCTCATGCTTGTTGCTCCAATTGCTTCATCGCACTTAAGCCTGCCACAACTCGAACCTGATATGAAACAAAGGCAATGAGTTGCGCTAAGGTCACCACTTCTGGCGTTGATAATCCCGCCTTCGGTAAAGATTGCAGTGCAGCTTGATCGGCTTTGACCGGATCAGTAATGAGTGTGTGCGTAAATTTTAAAATTGCATGCAGGCGCGTGTCGTTGATCTGGTTCAACGACGCGTTTGACACGTGCTCGATGAGTGAGGCGTCGGCCCCACCTTCGACGAGGCGGTGGCGATATTCGGCGGCACATACGACAGAGGGTGTGAGCACACAGGCGAGCAACGCGACGAGCAGGCGTTCGGTGACCGTGAGACCAGGCAGATTCGGATCAAAGAGACCTTCTTCACTTTTTTGAGTAGCAGCAACGACCTTGTCACGTTGATGACGCACGGCATAGGTACTGAGCCCGGGGGTGAGCCCAACTAAGTGATCAATCGTATTCGGCATGAGCGTGTTTGTCATAAAGATCACTGTGCAGTTGAAAGTTGAACAAGAATTTGAATTGAGCGTATTGCGTGAGCAAATCAGACATCCCGCGTTGCAGGGGTCCATTCATCGCCCAGTAACTCTGGATCATTAAAGAGTTCCATCCGGTGATAATGTTCTGCGATATCTTCACGGTAAAACAAACTTGCAATGCCCGCGGACAGGCGTTTAGCGCCTTCACTAATGGCGGGAATATCACCCGATACAGTTCCGTGTGACAACGCAGCGGGATAACAAAAGCAATGAATGCTCGAGAGCCCTGGGCAGCTACCCGGCGTTTTCTCTTTGAACTCAAATGCAGGGCCCAGGTCAGGTGAGTCGAGCATCTCCTGGCTAGGGGGCGCGCTCAGTTCAAGTTGACGGTGCTTCCAGGCAAGTACGTGTGGCGCGATACCCGCATATTCAGGACGTGCCCACCAGTCGATTTTGAAGCCGGTCGAGAAGATCAGAAAATCAAGTTCGAAGACACCGCGAGGCGTCTGGACGCTCAAGGTTTGTTCGTGCACGTCGATTGAGTCGATTGGACAGCTCAAATTAAAGCAAGCATTTAAGTGCTTCGAAACACGCAGGGTACTGCCGCGCGGTGCAGGCACTTGTTCGACGCCCAAGTAATGCCTGAATTTCCATTTCCAAGTATCCGGCAAGTCGACAAAACCTGTGATCATTCCGGCATGACCGGCCCCTTTGCCTTTATTGACCCTTGGCAGATCATCGCGGCGAATCAGTAGATCAACACTGGCCGCACCGGCCTCAAGCGCAGTGGCAGCACTATCCATGGCAGAGGCGCCACCCCCGACGACTCCGACGCGCTTGCCTGCCAGAGTGTTGTAATTCAGGGGGTCAGAAGAGTGCGCCCAGCGCGCGCGCGGAAGTGTTGTGGCGATATCGGGTACATGCGCCCCGCCTAGGCCATCGCGTCCGGTTGCCAGAACGACGCGGCGCGCAAAGAGCGTGAGCATGCCGGTTGGCGCGTCGATTGTTAATTGCACCAAGCCCTCTGCAAGCGGAGCGATATGCGTTACGTGGTGTTGATTGCGAACGTCGAGCTTTAAGGCTTTGCGATACCAGCGTAAATAATCCATCCACTGCGTGCGCGGGATTTTGTCGAGAACTGCCCAGGCTTCAAGACCAAATTGGGCTTCAAACCAAGCTCGAAAGGTCAGGGCGGGCAAGCCCAATGCGGGTCCTGTGAGTTGTTTGGGCGACCGAAGCGTCTCCATGCGAGCGCTCGTGACCCACGGGCCTTCGAAACCCGAAGGCGCACGGTCAAAGATGATGGCTTGTATGCCCGTCAGTGTGAGTGAGGCTGCCGCCGCCATGCCAGCCATTCCGCCGCCGATGACGGCCACCTCAATGATGGGTTGACCTTCGTGCTCACGTGCAACCACCCAGCGCTTGGCCGGAAGTTCAAGCCAAGCGAGATCTTGTTCAAGACGTGCCTGTAAAACATCCAGGCCAACAGGGACCGAAGTAATGCCCATCGTCGATGACCTTATACGGAGAAGAGATGGAAATATGACTGAGAATAATAGTCTATCTGTGTCGCGCAAAGTGTTTTTTCACTTCGGAAAGCCGGTTCAAACTCGACGTTCCATAGTAAGCTTTGGTACGAAAATAGGAAACGAACCCAAGCCATGAGGCCCTTCAAAGATGGAGACCACGATGTCCCAAAAAAACATACTTAATCGGCTTTTGCTCAGTGCAGCATTGGTTTTGCTGGCGAGTGCAGTGCTGCCGGTTTGTGCTGCCTATCCAGAACGCCCGATTACCCTCGTGGTGACATACCCGCCAGGTGGCACCGCTGATTTAGTGGCGCGCTTGTTGGCGCCAGAGGTGGCCAAAGACCTGGGTCAGAATGTTGTGGTTGAAAATCGTGGCGGTGCGGGTGGAATGATCGGGGGAGCCCTTGTTGCGAAGGCGGCGCCAGACGGCTACACGATCATGCTTGATGCGGCCAATCACGCACAAAACCCAGCTGTGCAACCGAAGATGTTATTTGACACCTTGAAAGATTTTGCACCGATCACCTACGTGCAGCGCGTACCAAATATTTTAGTTGTTCGTGCCGATAATGAAATTCAAACGGTTGCCGATTTGATCCGACTGGGTACGCAGAAAGAACCTTTGCTTTATTACGCCTCTTCAGGTCCGGGCGGCGCTCAGCATTTGGCCGGTGTCCTGTTCAATGCCTTGACCGGTACGCATCTCGAAGCGGTTCATTACAAAGGTGGGTCAGCAGGCATTATGGATGTGCTGTCCGGGCAGGTGACAATGATGTTTTCTACAATCGGTGTTTCATTACCGCACGCACGTGCCGGTAAATTACGCGTCATTGCCGTTGGAAGTGACAAACGGACGGCAGCTTTTCCTGATATCCCTACGATTGCTGAGGCGGGCGTACCAGGTTACGCAAGCTATGAATGGAATGGGGTTTACGCACCTGCTGGTACTCCACCTGCCATTATTCAGCGCTTGAATCAGGCATTTGTGAGTGCCTTAAAACAGCCGACTGTCATTGCCCGTATCGGTGAGTTTAATGGCGAGATTATTGCTTCGACTCCAGAAGAGCTTGATGCGTTTAGACGCGCCGAGCTCGACAAGTGGCAACTCGTCGCTAAAAAATTTAATCTTCAGCTGACACAATAAGGCACGGCTTGACCCGTCGGTTATTGCACTGACGGTACTGAGTTGTGTGGAAACTGCATCAGTAAGATCTCAGCACCGAGTGGACCTGTGGTCAGTGCCATGGAAGGTTCGTTCGGAGCGATAAAGATCGTCGTGCCTGCTTCGAGTGTCTGCGCACCAAACAACACCGAACCCGCGGCGATGTACGCGAATTGCCCGCGTCCGGTTGTGGGTGCGGGTCCGACAATCGTTTGTTGCGCAGGCGCCTGGTAGGCGGTTGCAAACAAGCCGTCGGGCTGCACCGCAATCGCCTTGTGTTCAACCGTGCTGGTGAGCGCCAAACGTTGAGCATCTGTTAAACAGCCCACAGGAGGCCCCATCACATGGCGACGCGGAAGGTCTTTCATGTCGCTACGTTGTTCAGGCAAATAACCTGCACCAGCGTCTTTGCCTAAGCGAAATACCATGTAATGCAAGCCTTGTTCACCCGCGGTGATTGGGCCATAGCCCGTGTGCTTGGCCGCAAAATGTACGGTGTAAGGCCAGACCTGATGTTTGCCCAGCAAGCCGCCACCCGCCACCATAATTTGAAACTGATCGACAATATGAAAATGCGATTGCAACACCGCATGGGGTTGCTGTTCGATCAGCTTGCAGTTTGGGGTATCTGATTCAGCGTCGCCGGTTTCGGGGATCAAGTCACTTCTGAAAATATGACCACCTGTTACGCCCGGCGCGGAACGAATCGGTTTTTCGCGACGGTTACTGCGCGCTTCAGTGATAGAGCTGATCATCGCCATGTGAAGGTCTCCGATGGTATCTTGCTTTGGGGCGAACCCAAGGACTTTGTCTAACAGTTATTATGGCACGATCGAACGAAAAAATAACAAGGTGTATGGGATGGCAAAATTATTAGAAAACCGAGTGATCTGGGTAGTCGGGGCCTCTGGCGCCTTGGGTGCCGCAGTGGCTCGTCGCGTGGCGAGCGAAGCGGCGCTTGTTGTCGTGTCAGGCCGTTCAGTCGAAAAACTGGAGGCGGTGAAAACTGAAATTATTACTGAGGGTGGGCAAGCGATTTCGCTGCCACTTGATATTAAAGACCGTAAAAGTGTCGATGATGTTGCGCAACAGATTTTGCGGCAATTTGGCCAAATTGATGGTCTCGTGAATTCAACGTCGATTTCGGATTTCGGCCCGCTGATGAGTCTAGATGATGATGTGTGGATGGATGTGTTGAACTCCAAGCTCTTAGGTTATGTGCGTACGATGCGCGCTGTTTTACCCGCGATGTCAGCGCGTAAGCAAGGGGTGATCGTCAATATGTCGGGTCGCGGCGGCAAGCAACCGACAGCCACACATTTACCCGGCGGTTGCGCGAACGCAGCGGTGAATTTGTTGGATAAGGGAGTGGCGGATGCTTACCTGCCTTTTGGCATTCGAGTTAATACTGTTGCACCCGGGCCGATCGCTTCAGAGCGTTTAGAACAGATGATGAAATCGACGGGTGCGATGTCTGAGCGTAGTGCGCAAACCTTTAGTCGACCCGGAACCCCCGAAGATGTAGCCGAAGCTACGCTTTGGCTGCTTTCTGATCAATCTCGACATGTGACGGGCGCAATTATTCCTGTCGATGGCGGGGCAACTTATACGGTTTAAGGGCGACTAGACTCAAATGACTTCTCTGACCGTGATTCCTGACGGATTTACCCCGATTTTTATGGTTGAGCCCTTCACGACGCTCATCGGACCCATCTATTCAAAGCCTGATGGTGCTGACATGTTTAGGTTAGGGTTTCGCGTGGTCGAAGCACATTTGAATATTGAGCGCGTCGTGCATGGAGGTATGCTCTCGACCGTGGCAGATCAGGCGATTGGTGTCAATGTTGCGCATGCTAACAACCAGTCAAATGATGTATTGACGATTCACTTATCGGTCGATTTCATTAGCCCAGCAGTATTGGATGACTGGGTGGAAGCCAGCGTGACCTTAAGCAAAATTAGCGGTCGCGTGCGCTTTGGTAACTGCGAGTTACGCGTTGGCGATCGCTTGGTGCTCAAAGCTTCTGCGATTTTTACCGCACGGGTTCATAAAGGCAAATAGTAGGCTTCGCGTCTATTCGTGTTGAGGTGCAGCTCACCTCACTCGGGTTTTAATCCTACGTCAGCAAACGCTTGTTTCCAGTCTCTAAGCTGTGTGACCATATAGGCACCAAGCTCTGCTGGCGTTGAGCTTTCCAGATCAAAGCCTTGGCGTTCAATACGTGCCCGAGAGTTTGGGTCGGCAATCGCGGCGCTGACGGCAGCACTCATGCGCGTTGCGATGTCTGCCGGTAGCTTGGCAGGCCCAAAAAGTGCGGCCCAACTCTCAGCGCCCAGCGGGGGCAGGCCCGCTTCAGCAAAGGTTGGTGTGTCTGGCAGCAGCGAAAGCCGTTTATTGAGCATCACTGCGAGTGCGGTGAGCTTGCCTTCGTTAATATGCTGCACGGTACTGATCGTTGAGACTAGGGTGAACTGTACATGACCGCCTAATACATCGTTCACGTTTGGCGCTTCTCCCTTATAGGGAATCAAGTTCATTTGCAGGTCATTTTGTTTAGAGACACGGCTAAACATGAGTTGGGTGACGCCGCTATGACTACCAAAATTGAGTTTGCCGGGGTTGGCACGCCCATAGGCGATTAATTCAGGTACCGTTTTAAAAGGTAGTTTTGAGTTTGCAATCATCACATAGATGTAACGCCCAATTAAAGCCACGGGGGTAAAGCTCGTGAGAGGGTCGTAGGGTGGATTCTTTTTGAGTAGCGGAACCTGCATCATGGGCGTATTTGACGCCATGAAAAACGTGTGTCCATCAGGTTCAGATCGCATGACATATTCGGCAGCAATGAGTCCGTCGGCGCCGGGTTTGTTTTCGACAATGACGGTTTGCCCCAGAGAGGCCGTCATGTGTTGAGCCAAAATTCGTGCGACGACATCTGTTGCCCCACCGGGCGGAAACTGCAACACGATTCGAATATTTTTTGAAGGCCACGGTTGAGCCCCGACGACAGAGGAGGCGATGCTGAGCGCGGTGATGACAAAGAGACGAAAAATAAAGAATCGGTGCATAAACATCCTTCGCGCATCCAGTTAAATATCGTTAAGGTCGTCGTTCAAGGCTTCGTATTTTAAGTGGTGGTAGGGTATTTTCTGAGAGCGGCTATTCGGGTAGAAGGCCAGAATCCGCAAAGGCCTTTGCCCATCCCTTCAACTGCACTTGCATAAAGTCACCTAATTCTTGAGGGGTTGAACCCGCTAAGTCGAAGCCTTGACGCGCGATTTTTTCGCTGACCTCAGCGTTGCGCATTGCTGTATTAAGTGCCTCACTCATGCGCGTGGCGATTGCTGGTGGAACGTTTGCAGGGCCAAACAAGGCAGCCCAGGTGTCGGCACCGAGTGGTGGCACACCGGCTTCATCTGCAGTGGGCACATTGGGCATGAGCGCTGAACGCTTGGGCAATAAAATAGCAAGTGCTTTGAGTTTGCCTTCTTTAATATGCGCTTGGGTGCTTGTGGGCGTGGCAAAGGTTAATTGAACATGCCCCCCAAGAATATCGTTTACGGTTGGGCCTTCGCCTTTGTAGGGAATCAGGTTTAAATCCATCTTCGCGTTGTCTTTCAGCTTGGTGAACATGAGCTGTGTCACGCCGCTATAGCTGCCGTAATTGAGTTTCCCAGGATTGTTGCGACCGTAGTTGATCAGTTCTGCGGCGGTATTCGCCGGCAGCGAAGGGCTGGCAACTAAAACATAGATGTAACGTCCGACCAGTGAGATCGGTGTGAAGTTTTTCATCGGATCGTAGGGTGGATTTTTTTTAAGTAAGGGCACCTGCATCATGGGCGTGTTTGAGGCCAAAAAATAGGTATGCCCATCGGGTTCGGCGCGCATGACATATTCGGCTGCGATCGCACCATCTGCGCCTGGTTTGTTTTCGACGATGACAGGCTGACCGAGCGATGTGGTCATCGACTGACCTAAAATTCGTGCGACCACGTCTGTTGAACCGCCGGGTGGAAACTGCAACACAATGCGAACGGGCTTTGTGGGCCAGGTTTGAGCCGATGCGAGCGTTGTCATACTCAGTGAGGCGAGGATGCTGCCGAGCAAGGCAACTGGACGCATAAATTTCGATAACATTGAGCACCTTCTATTGAGCGTTGAGACAGAATTCCAATACCTGTTGCAGATTCGATGTTAATACGCTTCGGACACTCTTGCCCATTTCAACTAAAATTCGAGGCAGATCTTTCTAAGGGATAACCCATGCTGCTCTATGACATGACTAGCGCCATGAATCCTCGCCGTGTGCGAATTTTTTTGGCTGAAAAAGGGCTTTCAATCCCGACTCGCCAAGTCGATGGCTTGAATAAAGAAAATATGCAGCCAGAATTTTTGTCAAAGAATTCATTGGGTAAAACACCGGTTCTTGAATTGGACGACGGTACGTTGTTGACTGAGTCAATTGCGATCTGCCGTTACCTCGAGGCGCTACATCCTGAGAAACCATTATTTGGACGCAACGCACTTGAGCAAGCTCAGGTCGAGATGTGGACGCGTCGTATGGAGTTCGACATTGTGATGCCGATCATCACTAACTTTAGGCACACTGGATCCTATTGGATTGGTCGCTCACCGCAAGAGCCGGTTTGTGGTGAGTTTTATCATGCGCGTGCGCTCGAGGCGTTTGAGTGGCTTGACCGAGAACTTGACGGAAAAGAGTTCATCGCAGCAGACCATTACACAATTGCGGATATCGTGGCGCAGTGCGGATTCTTGGTCGGCAAGGCCACTGGAACCCGGATTCCTGTCGAGCTTAAAGAATTGACACGTTGGTACAACGCCATGGTGGCTCGGCCCACTGCGCGGGCCTGAGATTAAAAGAATCCACCGGTTTCACGGAGTTTCAGATTTAATTTTTTTAGGAAATGATTGATGAAAGTTATAAAGAATCTACTGGCGATCATGGTGTTGGCGTTTTTATCCCCCCCCTTGCAGGCGCAGGATAAATGGCCGACGCAGCCCGTCACATTTATAGTGCCATATTCACCAGGGGGCCCGACTGATATCATGGCTCGACTGTTATCCGTGCCCTTAGGTGCCAAGCTGGGCACAACGGTCGTCGTCGAAAATAAAGCGGGTGCAAGCGGTAACATTGGCAGCGCAATGGTGGCGCGCGCCAAGCCCGATGGTTACACCATTTTGCTCGCGGCAAGTGGCAATATGACGATCAATCAAATTCTGTTCAAAAATTTAAACTACGATCCCATTAAAGACTTTTCGCCAATTATTCAAATTTCGAAATTCCCCCTAGTGCTTGAAGTCAAAGTCGATTCGCCCATTAAGACCTTGCAGCAATACATCGACTATGCAAAGGCTAATCCGACCAAAGTTAGTTTTGGCTCTGCAGGCCATGGCTCGCCCCAGCACCTCTGCCCTGAGATTATCAAACACATGAGCGGAGCACCGCAACAGCACGTTCCGTATAAGGGCGCGGGTCCGGCAGTGAATGATCTGATGGGTGGCCAGATTTTTAGTATGTGCGACATCATGGTGGGTTCGATTAAATACATTCAAGGTGGTTTGTTGCACCCCATCGCGGTCACGACAAAAGCGCGTTCACCTGTGTTGCCCGATGTGCCCACCATGAATGAGACGGGGTTGCCAGGATTTGATTACTACGCTTGGCACGGCATTGTGGCGCCCAGCGGTACGCCTGATGCCATTATCCAAAAATACAATAAGGCCTTGAACGAGATGTTTGCCGACCCTGAGTTTAAAAAGCGCTGGGAAGGGATCGGAAGTGAGATAGTGGCGGGCTCTTCGAAAGAGTTTGGTGAATTGATCGTCTCTGAAGCAGGCCGCTTGGGTGCGTTGGTCAAAGGTTTGGGCGTGCAACTCGATTAAGGTCTAAACCTTTTGGATGTTTAGGCAATTGTTTCGTTTTTAAAGGATATGCGATGACGACCTCTTCAAAAAATAATGCTGTTTCAGATAGCGTGGCTCGGCCAATCTCGCGTTTCGCAATCCCCGCGCTCACGGATCTGCCAAACGACGTCCGTGAAAAAATCCTTGCGGTGCAAGAGAAGTCGGGCTTTGTACCGAATGTGTTTTTAGTTTTATCGCGTAGGCCTGATGAGTTTCGTGCTTTTTTTGCTTATCACGATGCTTTGATGGTCAAAGACACCGGTAGCTTGACCAAAGCCGATCGCGAGATGATTGTGACGACCACAAGTGCCAAGAACAATTGTCTATATTGTGTGGTGGCGCACGGCGCAATTTTGCGGATCTATGCAAAAAATCCGTTGGTTGCAGATCAAGTTGCGGTGAATCATCACAAGGCCGACATCACGCTTAGACAAAAAGCCATGCTCGACTTCGCCGTTAAGGTGTGTCTGGATTCGCAGTCAGTAGGTGATCAAGATTACGCCATGCTCAGAGAGCATGGGTTTGATGATGAAGATATTTGGGACATCACCGCGATCACCGGTTTTTTTGGTATGTCAAACCGAATGGCCAATGTGACCTCAATGCGACCAAATGATGAATTTTTTATGTTGGGGCGCGTACCAAAAAAATAAGGCTGCTACTCATCAATTTTTGCACCCGAGTCCTGAATCGCTTTTGCGAACTTCACGACCTCAGCGCGTAGATGGGTATCAAACTCGGTTGCAGTCATGAGTTTGGTACTAAAACCCATCTCTTTGAATTTTTCTTGAACATCGGGCAGGGCAAGCGCCCGATTAACGTCCGCATTGATCTTGTTGACAACGGCCGTCGGTGTTGCGGCCGGTGCATAGAGACCAAACCAAGATACGACATCAAAGCCTGGCAGGCCAGACTCAGAAACTGTTGGTACGTTTGGTGCTGCCGAGACGCGCTCACCGCTTGAAATCGCAATCACCTTGATGCGTCCGCCTGTTGCGTGTTTGAGTGAAGTTGGGATCGGATCAAAGAGCATGGGAATCTGACCGCCGAGTAGGTCAGTCAGGGCGATAGAGCCGCCTTTATATGGAATGTGCCTGAGTTGCACGCCAGCCATTGTTTTGAAAATCTCGCCGGCGAGGTGTGCACCGCCACCTGGTCCGCTCGAGCCATAGTCCAGGCCATTGGGCTGAGTTTTGATGTAGGCGATCAGTTCAGTCACGGTACTGGCAGGAACCGATGCATTCACAATGAGTAAAAAGGGTGCGATGGCCAGATGCGCGACTGGAACAAAATCTTTTAAGGTGTCGTAGGGAAGCTTCTTATACAGGCTGAGATTAATCGAGTGCTGAGTGCCTTGCAGTAATAAGGTATAGCCATCGGCAGGCGATTTTGCGACGATGTCTGAACCCACGGTACCGCTTGCGCCCGCCTTATTTTCGACGATGGCTTGTTGCCCCCAAGCTTCGGTTAGCTTTTGCCCCAGAATCCGGGCGACCACGTCGGTGCCCCCGCCGGGCGGAAACGGGACCAGGATTCGTACGGATTTGGTGGGGTAAGCTTGGGCAAGTGCCAGGCAGGGACAAAGCAATAGCGCGGCAAGTAACTGTTTCAATGCGGTCTCCTGGCTTGGGTTTTCCCAAGCTTCTGTTTGAACCTCTACAATACGACTTTTGTTACAAAATTGGAACCTTTCTTATGGCCGGGCCTCTTTCGCACATCAAAGTTCTTGATCTTTCGCGCGTTTTAGCGGCCCCTTGGGCGGCGCAAAATCTGGCGGATTTGGGCGCTGAGGTCATCAAGGTTGAACGTCCGATCAAAGGCGATGATTCACGTGCCTTTGCGCCACCCTTCTTAAAAGATCAAGCAGGCAATGTCACCCGCGAATCGGCATATTTTTGCGCGGCAAATCGCGGTAAAAAATCGATCACGATTGACCTGTCTAAACCCGAAGGGCAGCAACTGGTACGCGAACTTGCCAAAGACGTTGACGTGATCTTTGAGAACTACAAGGTTGGCGACTTGGCGCGCTATGGTTTGGGCTACGAAGATATTAAAGCGATCAACCCAGCGATTATTTACTGTTCAGTCACCGGTTTTGGTCAGACTGGTCCTGAAAAAGATCGTCCTGGGTACGACTTTATGGCGCAAGGTATGGGTGGCTTAATGAGTATCACCGGTGAGCGTGATGATATGCCCGGTGGTGGTCCCCAGCGCGTAGGCGTGCCGATTATTGACTTGACAACGGGCATGTATGCTTCGATCGCAGTGTGTGCTGCGATCGCGAATCGTGCCGTCACAGGGCAGGGGCAGTGGATCGATGTTTCGTTACTGGATTCGTGCGTTGCCTTTTTAGCGAATCAGGCCATGAATTATTTTGCAACCGGCGAATCACCCAAAGCGATCGGCAATGCGCACCCTAATATCGTTCCGTACCAAACGTTTAAAACGTCTGATGGTGCTTTAATTCTTGCTTGTGGTAACGATAATTTATTTAAAAAATTCTGTGAAGCGGCCGAATGTACGCATCTTGCCCAAGATCCGCGTTATGCCACGAATGGCGAGCGCGTTAAAAACAGAGAAGAAATCACGGCAATCTTGAACGAGATTTTTTTAAAACACACGACACGTGAGTGGGTGAAGTTGCTTGACCAAGCCGGTGTGGCCAATGGTCCGATCAACACTGTGGCGCAAGTGTTTGAAGAGCCTCAAGTCTTGGCGCGTGGTATGAAAATAGAATTGCCGCATGCTGTTGCGGGTACGGTGCCGCTTGTCGGTAGCCCGATGAAGTTTTCAGGCACACCGATTAAGCACGAGATTCCGCCACCGTCATTGGGGCAGCATACCGATGAGATTTTGAGTACCGTATTGCATAAAAATGCAGAACAAATTGCAGCGCTTAAAGCGACCGGTATTGTTTAATTTGAGCTTAGAAGCAACAAAGATAAAAAAACGGAGACGACATGTTTGATTTAATTATTCGAAATGCACAAGTATTTGACGGGTTAGGACATCCAGCCTTGCGCGCAGATGTGGCCGTCTCGCAAGGCGTGGTTGCTGAGATCGGAAAAATCAACGGGCCCGCTAAGCAAGAGATTGATGCCAAGGGCTTATCACTGATGCCCGGGATTGTTGACTTGCATACGCATTTTGATGCGCAAGTGACCTGGGATCGCACGATGTCACCTTCACCTGCTTTGGGTGTCACCACGGTGGTGATGGGTAATTGCGGCTTCGGTATCGCGCCTTGCCCTGCGCCCCAGCGTGAAACCATGGTTAAGAATTTGTCAGTGGTTGAAGGCATGGACTTGACCTCATTATTGACGGGTGTGAACTGGCAATTCGAGACGTTCAAAGAGTATATGGATCAGTTGCGTTCGATTAAGCCCTATCTGAACACGGCAGTGTTTGTGGGGCATTCGGTTGTGCGCACTGCGGTCATGGGTGACGCGGGTTCAGAAAAAGCCGAACCTTCGAAACAAGAACTCGATGCAATGTGTCAGTTAGTTCGCGAAGCAATGGCCGCGGGGTCGATTGGGTTTGCTTCATCGTTCTCGCCAAACCACAGCGGTTATGCCGGGCGTCCGATGCCTTCGACGATTGCCTCTGAAGCAGAACTCATGGCGCTCACGGGCGTGATGGGCGAATTCAACAAAGGCGTGTTCATGATGGCGACGGGCTCGCGTGCGACACCCGAGGTGATGGAGAACGTGACGATCAATAGCGGACGACCATCATTTATTTCGACGGTGCTATCGATGTATAACCCCGCGAATCCAGATTTAGCGATCACGTATTACGATAAAGCGGCAGAGATGCGGGCGCGCGGTCATGAAGTCTACATCTTGACCAGTTGCCAGCCCCTCTCGTTTGACTTCACCTTGGCTGAGCCGTATCCCTTGATCAGTCATTCGGCTTTTGATGCGATTAAAGGCAAGTCAAAAGACGAGATCAAACAGATCTACGCTACATCTTCCTTCAGAAATGCGTTCCGTGACAATTTAAAAAATCCAAAAACAGGAATCTTGTTTTT
>CAIYCP010000072.1 GCA_903924715.1 uncultured beta proteobacterium | reverse complement strand
GAGCTTCGCATCATTTCTTCAAGATTGGCATAGCGCTTGACGAATTTTGGCACACGCTCGCCACTTAAGCCAAGCATATCTTCTGTGACCAGTATTTGTCCGTCACATTTAACTGAAGCCCCAATCCCGATTGTTGGGATCGCGAGCGCTGCCGTAATCGTTTCGCCCAAGGCCTCGGCCACCCCTTCAAGCACAATCGCAAACGCGCCTGCCGCCTCAAGCGCTTGCGCTTCGGCCAAAATCCGGGCGGCAGCTTCAGGGCTACGGCCCTGTGCCAGATAGCCACCCATGGTGTTCACGTATTGAGGCATCAGCCCCACATGTGCCATCACAGGGATGCCACGATCCACCAAATAGCGCACCGTTTCTGCCATCACGATCCCGCCCTCAAGCTTGACCGCCGTGGCGCCTTTTCCAATCAAATACGCGGCATTGCGAAACGCTTGCGCCAAAGATTCTTGGTAGCTGCCAAAAGGCATATCGGCCACGATACACGCATGCTGGGTTGCCTTGACCACCGCAGCAGTGTGTTGCCCGATTTGCTCAACCGTGATGGTCAGTGTGTCAGGTAAGCCATAAGCCACCATCGCCGTTGAGTCACCAATCAATACAAAATCCACATACTCATCAATGATGCGTGCTGTCGAAAAATTGTGCGCCGTCAATCCAACAATTTTATGTTGGCCCTTGAGCGCCATTAATTGCGGCACCGTCACGCGTTTCACTTCTACATGCGAGCTCAAAACAACACCTCAAACGTTAACCTTGCGCCTGGCTCGCGGGCGAATCATTTCTTTCTTTAGTTCTTATTTGCTTGCTTTCTTAACCGCCTTTTTTACAGCGGTTTTTGTCGCTGTTTTTTTCACGGCTTTTTTGACGGCCTTGCTTGCGCGTTTGACGGCAGGCTTGACGGCAACAGCTTCAGCTAGCGGTGCGGCTGCACTTTTGCTCGTTTTTGTCGCTACTTTTTTCACGGCTTTCGTGGTTTTTTTTGCTGCGGTTTTACCGGCAGTTTTACCCGGGGCTTTTGCCGCGAAACGCTTCGTAGCAGGCTTACCGCCAACTTTTTCAGGCCGTGCTTCAAACTCAAAGCTCACCTTGCCATCTTCACCGCGTGCCAGATACGCCTTGAATTTTCGATTGTTACGGTTCGAGACAAACCCTTCGAGCAAGTCGGTTTTGCCCGTTGCCAATAACTTAGTCATTTGTTCAGCGCTAATCTCTTGCTGCAAGATCACTTTGCCCGAGCGAAAATCACAATTACGCTCTGGCCCAACCGATTTCTCACAGATAAAGCTCATGCCGTGCTCAAACACCGGTGCCTGACATTTTGGACAAGGACCCAGCGCCATTTGCGCTGAAAAATCGACCGGTTCATTGGCCTCTTCATCACGCTGACCAAAATCAAATTCAAGTTTGAACTCAGCGTTAATAATCAAGATCGAGGCAAACGGCCGCCCCATCTTGCTAATGAAGCCCTGCATCGGACCAAGGCGTTTGTCTGTAATCAGCGTCTCAACTTCTTCAGGCTCAAAAGTACGACCACCCGGATGCTTGCCGATTGAAAAGTCGCAACTTGTACACGCGTAACGACGGTAGTTTTCTTTCACAACGTTGCCGCATTTCGGGCAAGGCGTTTTTAGTGTGACGTAATCACCCGGTACAGTATCGCGCTCATACTCTTTTGCGCGCTTCACGATGATCTGCGTCATCTGCGCGATCTCAAGCATGAAGGCTTCGCGCTGCATTTCGCCCTGCTCGATCTGCTTGAGTTTATGTTCCCATTCGCCGGTCAATTCGGGCGAGGTCAACTCTTTCACATCTAAACCATTCAACAGCGTCATCAGTTGTCTGGCTTTAGCCGTCGGGACTAAGTCGCGACCATCGCGCCGCAAATACGTCTCTGACAACAAGCCTTCAATAATGGTTGCGCGCGTAGCAGGTGTGCCCAAACCGCTTTGCGCCATCGCCTGCGCAAAGTCATCATCGTCCACGAGCTTGCCTGCGTTCTCCATGCCTGACAACAGGGTTGCTTCGTTGTAGCGTGCAGGCGGTCGCGTTGCCAGACCGACTGTTTCAATATCTTCGGTGCGAACTTTTTCGCCTTCAGCCACGGCCACTAAATTTGCATCGTCGCCCTGCGCCTCACGGCCTTGTACGGCGCGCCAACCCGGCGACACCATGACCTCACCTTCGGTCTTGAAGTGATGTCCTTGAACGATGGTCGTTCGCGTCGTTTTCCGATACTCTGCGGCCGGAAAAAAGATGGCCAAGAAGCGTTTAACCACTAAGTCGTAGACTTTGGCTTCGGCGTCGCTCAGCTCAGACGGCACCTGCATCGTTGGGATAATCGCAAAGTGATCTGACACTTTTTTGTTATCAAAAATACGACGGTTTGGCTTAACCCACGCATTTTTAGTAATGGTTGCAGCATGCGGGGCCAGAGACTTAGCCACGCCTTTGCCTTCAGCCAGACCCGCAATCGTTTCTTTGACCGTGGTGATGTAGTCTTCCGGCAAAAATTTCGAATCGGTTCGTGGATACGTCAATGCCTTATGGCGTTCATATAAACTTTGGGCAAGCGACAAGGTGGTTTTAGCTGAAAAACCAAACCGGCCATTGGCCTCTCGCTGTAACGACGTCAAATCAAACAGGGCAGGCGCCGCCTCGATGCGCGGCTTGGCTTCTTCGGTCACAACGCCTGGCTGATTGCGGCACGCCGCAACAACGCTTTTGGCGGCCGCTTCAGTCCAAACACGCGATTCTTTCTGCTCTTGATCATCACCCGTTTTTTTGAAGTTCGGATCAATCCAACGGCCTTCGTACAGGCCAGCCGCGGCCACAAACGTTGCACGCACTTCCCAGTAATCACGCGGTACAAAATGGCGAATTTTTTCTTCGCGCGCAAATACCAGCGCTAAGGTAGGCGTCTGCACCCGACCAACCGGTGTCTTGAAAAAGCCACCATCTTTACTATTAAACGCGGTCATGGCACGCGTGCCATTAATGCCAACCAGCCAATCCGCCTCGGCGCGCGACCGCGCTGCTGCCTCGAGTGGTTTCATTGTGTCGTCATCACGCAGCGTTGCAAACGCTTCACGGATGGCATCTTGGGTCATGGACTGCAACCACAAGCGTTGCGTGGGCTTTTTCTGGCCAGCATATTGCGCGATATAACGAAAAATCAGTTCGCCCTCGCGTCCGGCGTCACACGCATTAATTAGCGCGCCAACATCTTTGCGTTTAATCAGCTTAACCAGCATTTTGAGTCGATCACCTGACCGTTTATCCTTAGTCGGTGCAAGATCAAATTCAGGCGGCACCACCGGTAGGTGGGCAAAGCTCCATTTCCCCTTCACGGGGTCATTGGGCGCAATCAGGGTTAACAAATGGCCCACACTTGAAGACAGTACGTATTTTTCGTTTTCGAAAAAGTCGCCTTCGCGGGTAAATCCACCCAAGGCGCGCGAGATATCGAGCGCCACGGAGGGTTTTTCGGCAATGATTAATGTTTTAGTCATTCTTATCCAAATGCTGCTCTTTAAGCGGTTTGCTAGATGGGGCGAAAGCCCTAAATCAACCTAGCGCGCATCATAAGAGCGGTGATTAATGCCGTGCAAGTTAGCACGTTCAGTGCCTTGACCCCAAATTTGGGTTGCCAACGACCAAAAGCTCTCTATATTAGAGGCGGCGAGTTTTTCAAATCCCAGCGCCCGCCACGCTTGTTGTAATGCGGCCAAAGGTTCATTTAAATCAAGGGCTTGCGCTCCGTTTTGTTTAGAGAGTTTTAACCCTCTCGCATCTAGCACCAACGGCACATGCAGCACCCGTGGCACAGACAGACCTAATAAACGTGCTAGCAGGTGCTGGCGGGCTGTGCTCGTAAGTAAGTCTTCACCTCTTACGATGTCCGTCACCTTTTGCTCGCCATCGTCCACCACCACGGCTAACTGATACGCCCAGATCCCATCGGCCCGCTTCAGTACATAATCGCCAACCACCTGTGCAACCTCTTGTCGCTGCACGCCTAGCCAACGGTCTTCAAAGCACACCTCTATCTCGGGTACCCGCAGACGCCAAGCATAAGCGTGGCGACCTTGTGGCGCCCCCAGGCGGCAGGTGCCGGGGTAGGGGTGCTCGGTCAAATCCGTGGTTGGGCTTAACCGCGAAGCTGAATCTGCAATTTCGCGGCGGGTGCAGCCGCAGGGATACACCAGCGCTGCAGCCAAAAGCGTATCAAATGCCTGTTGATACAGGCTTAAACGGCGCGACTGGTAGACGACGTCTTGATCCCAACGCATCCCAAGTGCCCGTAGTTGCTGCAAAATCAGCTCGGTGACCCCAGGCACGTTGCGAGGGGTATCCAGATCTTCAATTCTGATGAGCCACTGGCCACCGTGGGCGCGCGCATCCAAAAAACTGGCCATGGCTGCCACCAATGACCCCGCGTGCAACGGCCCGCTGGGGCTTGGGGCAAAACGACCGATATAGGGCAACGCTGTTTGCAACAAACTTAGTGCAAAAGTCGATCGCCGTCTTCGCGCAATAACTCTTCAAGAATGAGATGGTCAACCTCTGACTCTTGGCTCCAGAGCACCATCAGCGCGATGATTTTGATTTTTTGCAGGGAGACCGAGCCCTCAGTCGTCGCCAAGGCACGGTCAATCACGATCTCACGCAAGGCGGGCGAGAGCGCCTCAGTGGCTTCAAGAAATGTAATGAAGCCAATTGCCTCTGGATCAAGATGTTGTTGCTCGAACTCGGCATACACCCGCGTACCACTACCAGGCGTTTGCGAAAGCTCAACACATTGCGCAGTGGTCTCGGCTAAACCGACGAGCCAACCTAGCGCATCATCGATGTCGGTATGCTCAAAACCCGCTGCTGCGAGGCGTTTGGCCAATACATCTGCCGACGGACAGGCCTCGGGCGTGTAGTAGTTCTCGAACAGGTAAACCAGAATGTCGAACATAAAGACGGGCTCCTGTTGCTGGCCGGGGCAGGGGGCACCCGACCAAGTAATTTGACTCTACGCCAAAAAACTTGCGCCGACAAGTCCTACGATAAATTTATAAGTGCCGCACCTTCTGCGACCTGATCTCCGACCCCATACAAGACCTCTTTCACCACGCCATCGGCAGGTGCAGCAATGGTGTGCTCCATTTTCATTGCCTCCATCACCATTAACGCCTCGCCACGCTTTACCTTGGTACCTACGGCGACATGCACCGCAATCACCTTGCCCGGCATTGGGGCGGTTAGCCCCCCTGCAATCTCTACTTCGCCATCGGCGGCGTGCGCGAGCGGATCTCGCAGCACCAGCGTACTCATCACGCCCGATTCAAAAAGATCAAAGCGCTCGCCACGCATGACGATCGTCCCCGACACCTTAGTTTGCCCCAGTGCGAGATCTATTTTCACGACGCCGTTTACCGACAAACCCTGAGCCTGCCAGTCAAAGGGGTAACGTACGCCGTCGATCTCAAGTGTCTGGAGCCCTGCCTGACGATGTAGCCGACAGACCCGAGCGGCCTCCTGATCCATCAAGGTAACGTCGCGCTGATACACGCCGTTTAAACGCCAACCATCGGCGTGCGACCAGGGGTCGCGTGCCTGATCTTGCGGCGCAGCTTCACGCAACAAAACGGCTGCTACGGCCAACGCGAGTGCCTCATGACGCGACGCAGCCGGCGTTGGTAAAAGTGTCGCACGTTGCCGCTCGATCAATCCTGTATCAAGATCGCCCGAAGCAAACGCCGTATCGGTCATCAGCCGTGTCAAAAACGCAACATTGGTGTGTACACCCACCACCTGGGTCTGCGCTAAGGCCTGCGCCATCCGGGCGCGCGCTTGATCGCGATCAGCGCCCCAAACAATCAGCTTGGCAATCATCGGGTCATAAAACGGCGAAATCGTATCGCCCGCACGTACGCCACCATCAACTCGAACATCTGCATTCGTAAAGGCAGCGTGTGAGGGTAAGGCAAGATGCGCTAACTGACCCACCGAGGGCAAAAAGTTTTTGTCCGGATTCTCGGCGTAGATCCGCGCTTCAATCGAATGGCCTGACCGAGTCAGTTGGGCTTGCGTCAGCGGCAAGGCTTCGCCGTTGGCCACACGTAATTGCCACTCGACAAGATCGAGCCCCGTAATCATTTCGGTGACGGGATGCTCGACCTGCAAGCGCGTATTCATTTCCATAAAATAAAACTTACCGCTAGGCTCAACGATAAACTCAACCGTTCCGGCGCCAACATAATTCACTGCGCGCGCTGCCGCCACAGCAGCCTCGCCCATGGCGCGACGACGCTCTTCGGTCATGCCCGGTGCAGGCGCTTCTTCAATCACTTTTTGATGACGTCGTTGCACTGAGCAATCCCGCTCAAACAGATAAACACCATTGCCCACCGAGTCGGCAAACACTTGAATCTCAATATGGCGTGGCTTTTGAACATAGCGTTCAATCAATACACGATCATCATTAAAGCTCGACGCAGACTCGCGCTTGCACGACGCCAGGGCGCTTGCAAACTCTGCGGCTGCGGTGACCACACGCATTCCCTTACCACCCCCGCCCGCGCTTGCCTTGATCATCACGGGATAACCAATCGCGTCAGCTTGTTGCTTTAAAAATTCGGGGTCTTGGTTATCACCGTGATAACCAGGCACCAAGGGCACACCCGCTTTTTCCATGAGCGTTTTTGAGGCAGACTTGCTACCCATCGCGGCAATCGCAGACGCCGGTGGTCCAACAAAGCGAATGCCCGCTTTCGTGCAAGCATTTGCAAACTCAGCGTTCTCAGACAAAAAGCCATAGCCTGGGTGAATCGCTTGCGCACCATGGGCGAGCGCCGCCTGCAAAATCACTTCGCTTTTAAGATAGCTGTCTCGCGCGGCCGAGGCACCAATATGCACCGCCTGATCGCAACTCACGACGTGTTTTGCGTTCGCATCCGCGTCTGAGTACACCGCAATTGTTCGTATCCCTAATCTGCGCGCAGTCGCAGCCACACGGCAAGCGATTTCACCGCGATTGGCAATCAATAAAGTTGTAAACACAATAGCTCCTTGATCCTGCTCTTACATGCGAAACACGCCAAAGCGTGTGTCTGCAATGGGCGCGTTCAGCGCAGCCGATAAACCGAGTGCCAACACGCGCCGTGTATCTGAAGGATTGATCACGCCATCGTCCCACAAGCGTGCGGTGGCGTAGTAAGGATGTCCCTCGCGTTCGTATTGTTCGCGGATCGGTGTTTTAAATTCATTTTCTTCTGCCGTTGACCAGTCGCCGCCTTTTGCTTCAACGGCCTCGCGTTTCAACGTCGCCATTACACTCGCTGCTTGCTCACCACCCATTACAGAAATACGTGCATTGGGCCACATCACCAGTAAGCGCGGAGAAAACGCACGGCCACACATGCCATAGTTGCCCGCACCAAACGAGCCGCCAATAATGACCGTGAACTTAGGAACCGCCGCTGTCGACACTGCCGTGACCATTTTTGCACCATGGCGGGCAATACCTTCATTTTCATATTTGCGCCCCACCATAAACCCAGTAATGTTTTGTAAAAATACCAGTGGGATTTTTCGCTGGGCACACAACTCAATAAAGTGTGCGCCCTTTTGTGCAGACTCTGAAAACAAAATCCCATTGTTTGCCACAATGCCAACGGGCATGCCCTCAATATGCGCAAAGCCTGTCACCAGCGTCGTACCGAAGCGCGCTTTGAATTCGTCAAATTCAGAGCCATCGACAATGCGCGCAATGATCTCGCGCACATCATAGGGCTTGCGCGTATCGGCCGGCACAATGCCATTCACTTCACTTGGGTCATACAGCGGCGGCACGCTTTTGCGCAACGCCAACTGTTGTGGCTTGATGCGATTTAATCGGCCAACGGCATCGCGTGCCAGTTGCAAGGCATGATGGTCATTGACGGCAAGATGGTCTGCGACGCCAGACAACCGCGTATGCACATCGCCACCGCCCAGGTCTTCGGTAGATACGATCTCGCCCGTGGCAGCCTTCACAAGCGGAGGTCCACCTAAAAAAATCGTGCCCTGGTTGCGCACAATAATTGACTCATCGCTCATCGCCGGGACATACGCCCCACCGGCGGTGCACGAGCCCATCACAACGGCGATTTGCGCAATCCCTTGCGCCGACATATTGGCTTGATTAAAAAAGATACGCCCAAAGTGATCGCGATCAGGAAACACCTCTTCTTGCC
Source organism: uncultured beta proteobacterium (assembly GCA_903924715.1). GTDB lineage: Bacteria > Pseudomonadota > Gammaproteobacteria > Burkholderiales > Burkholderiaceae_B > Zwartia. The sequence goes on along the minus strand of CAIYCP010000072.1, from coordinate 12,535 downwards.
GAGGCAAATTCGCCCCGCCCGAGTCGACCAGATACACACACGGCAAGTTATTTTGTTGCGCGATCTCTTGCGCACGTAAGTGCTTTTTTACAGTAAGCGGGTAGTAGGTACCGCCTTTGACCGTCGCATCATTACACACGATCACACACTCAACGCCAGAAATGCGGCCGATGCCCGTGATGAGGCCTGCCCCGGGAGACTCTCCGTTATAAAGCCCCAGTGCCGCAAGCGGCGACAGCTCTAGAAACGGTGTACCCGGGTCTAACAGTTGTTCAACGCGGTCGCGCGGTAGTAGTTTTCCACGACTGATATGCTTTTGACGCGCCTGCTCTGTGCCACCGAGTGCCGTTTGTGCCAGCTGCTTTTGCAAATCATCGATTTGGACCTGCATCGCCAGCGCATTTTGCGCAAACTCTGGCGAACGCACGTTGATTAGAGATTCGATTTTGGGCATGTCTTTCGACCTTTGATCATTGTTAATGTCTTTACATCGTTTCGTTGAAAAGTTCACGGCCGATGAGCATTCGACGAATTTCACTTGTCCCGGCACCGATCTCATACAGCTTTGCATCACGCCAGTAACGACCAAGCGGGTAGTCGTTGATATAACCGTTTCCACCAAAGATCTGGATACCCTCACCCGCCATCCACGTTGCTTTTTCGGCACAGTACAAAATCACTGCAGCACAATCTTTGCGGATTTGACGGACATGTTGAACGCCAAGGCTATCGAGGTTTTTGCCAACCGTATAGCAAAACGCCCGGCACGCTTGTAGCGTCGTGTACATATCCGCGACCTTGCCTTGAATCAGTTGAAACTCACCGATCGATTGACCAAACTGCTTGCGATCATGGATGTATGGAATCACCTGATCCATCACGGCCTGCATAATGCCCAAAGGCCCACCCGACAGCACCGCACGCTCATAATCCAAACCACTCATCAGCACGCGCACACCGCCGTTGACCTCTCCCAACACGTGATCACCAGGAATCAGGCAATTTTCAAACACGAGTTCACCGGTGTGGCTGCCACGCATACCAAGCTTATCGAGTTGTTGCGCAATGCTAAAACCGGGCATGCCTTTTTCAACTAAGAAAGCCGTGACGCCGCGCGCATTCGCCTCTGGGTCGGTCTTGGCATAGACCACAAGGGTGTCCGCATCCGGTCCGTTCGTGATCCACATCTTGGTACCATTCAACAGATAGTCTGAGCCCTGCGGTATCGCCCGTAATTTCATGCTGACCACGTCTGAGCCCGCGCTGGGCTCGCTCATGGCAAGCGCACCAATATGTTCACCGCTCAGCAGTTTTGGAAGATATTTTTTCTTCTGCGCGGTGCTGCCGTTTCGATGGATTTGATTCACACACAAGTTTGAGTGCGCGCCATACGACAAACCCACCGAAGCGCTTGCACGAGAAATTTCTTCCATCACAACCATGTGAGCAAGGTAGCCCATGTTGGTGCCGCCATACTCTTCGCTGACGGTCATGCCCATCAGCCCGAGCTCGCCCATTTTTTGCCACAAATGCATCGGAAACTGATCGTCACGATCGGTTTGAGCCGCTAACGGTGCGATCTCGTGCTGTGCAAAATCTCGCACAGCCTCACGCAACATATCGATGTCTTCACCTAATTCGAAGTTCAGGCCTGGCAAGTGCATCACCGTCTCCCATGTTGGATTCTTAGTTTACGTTTACGTAAACGTAATGTCTTTTAATGAAACCACGGGTTAACCCTTGGTTTTTTCCTTTAATAAGGTCTCGCAGACTGCTTGCTGCTGAACAATTTCACTCAAGGTCTCTTCTAAATCCTGTCGCTGCTGTTCAAGCATCGTGCGCTGTGCAGAAAGCACAGACATGTAGTGCGCCAACTGTGGCACCGTGTCGCGCGGCCCCTCATACATGTCAATTAACTGACAAATCTCAGAAAGTTGAAGCCCCAACCGTTTTCCGCGCAAGGCTAGCTTTAAGCGGGTACGATCCCGTGAAACGTAAACACGATTACGACCCTCCCGCGCCGGATTCAAAATGCCATGATCCTCATAAAATCGGATCGTGCGCGGGGTCAGTTCAAACTCTTTAGAGAGCTCTGAAATCGTCCAGGTCGGGCTTGTCATAAGCTTTATTAGTCGCAGTTAACGTAAACGTAAATTATGATGGTCTGATCGCGCCGTCAAGCTTGGAGACAACCTACCGATGAACCCCCTTGAGCATCAACTGCAATATCCCTTTGGCGAAACGCTGCCCGGCGGGGGTTCGACCCACGAAGTGGCGCCTGGCGTACGCTGGCTCAGAATGCCACTGCCGTTCGCCCTGGATCACATTAACTTGTGGCTGTTGCGTGACAACATCGATGGCCAAGACGGATGGACCATCGTTGATTGCGGAATCAGCAGTGATGAAGTGAAAGCGCTTTGGGATACCATTTTTAGTACCCAACTTGAGGGCTTGCCTGTCTTGCGCTTAATCGTCACCCATATGCACCCTGACCACATTGGTCTGGCCTATTGGCTCTGCGAGCGCTGGAACATCCCCATGCACATCAGCATGACCGACTACATGACCGCCCAAACCTGGAGCCAACGAAAAGGCGGCGGGGCAACGGGCGGAGAAAGCACCGCCCGACATCTGATGCGCCATGGCATGATCGACCCTGACTCAATCAAACAGCTTCGTGAGCGTTCATCACACTATCCCGGAATGGTTCCTAGCGTGCCCGCCGCGTTTGTGCGCGTCATGCACGGCACTGAGTTAAGCGTCAATGGGCATATCTGGCAAGCCATCGTGGGCTATGGTCACGCCCCAGAACATATGTCGTTCTATTGTGCGGATAAAAAAGTGTTGATCTCTGGTGATATGGTCTTGCCACGCATCTCAACCAATATCAGCGTGTTCGATTACGAGCCCATGGGCAACCCGTTGCCTCTTTATCTAAACTCGCTCGATGCCTATGGGCATCTGCCAGCCGACACCTTGGTGCTGCCCTCTCACGGACGCCCCTTCAAAGGGCTGCATGAGCGCATCGCGCAACAACAGTCGCATCACGCAGATCGTTTAGCAGAGGTCTTTGCCGCGTGTGTCGTCCCACAATCAACCACTGATATTTTGCCCCTCATGTTCAAGCGCAAACTTGATCTGCATCAAACCACTTTCGCGATGGGCGAAGCCGCAGCACATTTGCATGCCTTGTACTTTGAGGGCAAACTCACTCGCGAACTATGCGCGGATGGCATCATTCGGTTTACTCAACACGCCTAGACCTCGCTCTCGACTCTTATTAAGGATTTATCTTGACCACCCATCATCTCGATACCCGACTTCTTCATATCGGCGCTGCTGAGTTCGATCCTCAAACAGGTACCGCACCGGTCAGTATCCCTGCAATTCGTACCAGCACCGTACGCTTTAAAAATCTCGAGGTGCTTGACCGCGCCTTGGTCAAACGTGCTGCGGGCGAACGCGTCGTCACCTACGGCATCGCCGGGCTCGATACGCACCGTGCACTTGAAGAAGTCTTTATGCAGCTTGAGGGCGGCAGCTATTGCGTGTTAGCACCCTCAGGGCTTGCCGCCATTAGTATTGCTTTTTTGGCGCTGCTTAAAACGGGCGATCACATGTTGGTTGCAGATTGTGTCTACGGGCCCGTTCGTACAGTTGAGCAAACCTTGTTAAGTCGTCTAGGGATTACCGTTACCTATTTTTCAAGCCAGGATCAAATTGCTGAATTGGTACAACCCAACACAAAGATGATCTACGTCGAGTCGCCTGGCTCGCTACTCTTTGAAATGCTTGATATGCCCGCGCTCTCAGAAATCGCTCAACGACATAATTTAATTTTAGCGACTGATAACACCTGGGGCTCTGGATATATTTATCGCCCCTTGACCTTGGGCGCAGATGTATCGATCGTTGCAGGTACAAAATATATTGCGGGTCACTCAGATGTCATGCTCGGTGCCATTATCGTCAAAGACGACAAGCTTGCAGCGCGCATTCATGCAACACAGTACGCGTTAGGAAACTCTCTGAGTGCAGACGACGCCTGGCTCTCTTTGCGTGGCGTCAAAACCATGGCGGTACGCATGGCGCAACACGCCCGCAACACCCAAGAGGTCAGTAAATTTTTAGACTCCCGCCCTGAAGTCGTGCGGATCTTCGACCCGGCATGGCACAAAGATCCGGGCCATGCGTTGTGGAAGCGCGACTGCACTGGTGCGAACGGCATGTTGTCGATTGAACTGAACTGCCCGGCGCTCGCTGCCAAGCCCTTTGTCGATGCCTTAACTTTATTTGGTATTGGTTTTTCGTGGGGCGGCTTTGAAAGTCTTGTGCAGTGGGTGAATCCAGCGGTACTCGCCAATCACGTCTACTGGCGTGGCAAAGATCACGCGCTCATCCGCTTGCACATTGGTCTAGAATCGCCACAGGATTTGATTGAAGACCTGACACAGGCCTTCGATAAAATTCGCACTTAATTTTTTTAACTCTTTTAATCAAAGAATATTCAAATGACTTCACCCAAAGGTTACGTATTTGTCGAACTGGTCGTACGCGATCCCGAAAACTTTAAAGAGCACTATCAACCGCGATCAACCGCGGCCGTTGCCGCCTTTAACGGAAAGTTTCTAAGTCGTGGGGGGGATATTTCTATCAAGAGCGGTCCTTCAGACGATCGTCGTCGGGTCATGATTGAATTTGAAACGTATGAAAAAGCACTCGCGTGGTACGACTCGCCGCTTTCACAAGAGGCAAAAACCTATCGCGACAAGTATGCGCACGTCATTACTTTTTATATTATTCAAGGGACTTAGGTCGCCGAGCGTGTCACGGCTGCACAACAAGTGCAGCCGTACTTCATCTACGACTTATTTATTTAGTACGCACTTGTTTAATCAGGCTGTCGGCGACATCTAGCGTTTCTTGGTACCCGCCCGCCTCAGACGGTGAAGTCAAAAAGCGACCTGCAACCGCTACCGAGGGTGTGCCCTGTACTTTATAAGAAGTCACGAGTTGATCTGCACGCCCGCCTTTTGAAACCACGCCAAACGAATCAAAGACGCTTTCAAATTTGGCGCGATCAATACCTTGTGCGGCGACCCAGGCAACAATGTCAGGCTTAGTAAATAGTCTTTTTCTCTCTTCATGAATCGCATTAAAAACCTTGGCATGCAAATCAAGTCGGTTCATCGCTTCAAGCGAGTAAAACAATTGTTGCAGCGGTTTCATGCTGGCATTAAAGGCAACGGGTACAAGTTTGACCACGACATCTGAGGGTAATTTTTTTACCCATTTTTCAAGCATCGGCTCAAGCACCGCGCAATGCGAACATGCATAAGAAAAAAACTCTAGTACCTCGGTCTTGCCAGGTTCGGTCGGCTGCGCAGGATTGACCTCAAGATATTTTGCTTTAGGCGCACCGGTTACGCCTTGTGCAAAGGGTGCGGCCGAAAAAAATACCGTCATCACCAACAGACTTGCCATTCGCATTAACCATGACTGATTCATCTGTGATTCATCCTATTTGTTTAACATTTAAATTTTTTGCTTTACTGACGCACAACCGCTGTCGGAATTTTTTCTTGGCCAAGTCGAGTGCGCGTTTGATTCATGTCATCAATTCGAGCAAAGGGCCCGACCCTGACCCGATTAACTTGTAAACCATTTACCTCGGCACGCTGAATTTCAACCGGCATCCCCATCAATAAAATACGGGCACGCAACGCTTCGGCATCTTCTAAGACTCTGAACGAGCCGACTTGCAAAAAATAAGGCCCACTTGAAGCGCTGCTTGCGCTACTTGCGCTCGCCGGCGGTGGCGCTGGCAAAGGCTCAGCGCGTGAAGACGCGCGCGGCGCGGGCGCCTGAGCACCAGGCGTGGGAGTCAAGGTCGCAATTAAAGCGCCTAACGCATCAGGTGCAGCGCCCGCCCGAGGCGAGGCACTCTCTGCAGTCTCGCCACTGGGCTGATCAGGCGCGCTCGGGGCGGTAACAGGCCCGGTATCGCGCCCTGCCAAGCCTGCATTTGGATCAGGCGCATTTCGTGGGTCGGCTGCTGCTGCGCTTTCGGGCGAGCGGCTTGCCTTATCCACAAACGGCATCGGAGACTTAATGACATAAAAAGCAACGACCACTGCTGCGATCAAACCAATCAGCAGACCCGCCAACACCCCGTAGAGTGTATTGCCACCAGAAGATTTTCGTTTTGCCATGAAATGATCTTACATCCGTTCGGGGGCTGAAACACCCAACAGCCCTAAGCCATTTGCAATCACTTGACGGGTTGCATCCGCTAATCGCAACCGTGCCCGCTTTAAAACAACATCATCCACCAATACGCGTTCAGCGTTATACCAACCATGAAAATCTGCCGCACAATCCCGCAACCAAAAGGCAACGAGGTGCGGTGATAGATCAAGTGCCGCCTGAGACACCAAGGCCGGAAACTCTGCCAGCCGCTGCATTAACGCAATTTCCGTCGGCGCGACGAGGCAAGAAATTTCTGCCGTCTGTCGTTCGGCGACCGTGACCTCAGCCTGCTGCAACATCGAACAGATCCGTGCGTGGGCATACTGAATGTAATACACCGGGTTTTCTTCACTTTTTGAGCGCGCTAAGTCAACATCAAAAACAAACTCTGTGTCTGCGCGGCGCTGAATCAAAAAGAAACGTACCGCATCGCGTCCAACCCACTCAATCAGATCCTGCAAGGTGACATAACTACCCGCACGTTTTGAAATTTTGACCTCAACACCGCCGCGCATCACCTTAACCATCTTATGCAAAATATATGCAGGGTAATCAACGGGGATGCCCATATCTAATGCCTGCAGCCCGGCACGCACGCGCGCCACGGTGCCATGATGATCGCTACCCTGAATATTGATCGCGCGTGTAAAACCACGCTGCCACTTGGTGACATGGTAGGCAATATCGGGCACAAAGTAGGTATAGCCGCCCTCAGACTTGCGCATCACGCGGTCTTTATCGTCACCGGTGCCGAGCTCTGTCGTACGCAACCATAACGCGCCATCGCTCTCGTAGGTATGCCCCGACGCAACGAGCTGAGTCACCGTTTGCTCAACACGCCCCGAGGTGTAAAGCGAACTTTCAAGATAGTAGTGATCAAAAGCCAAACCAAAGGCCTGTAAGTCAGCGTCTTGCTCGCGCCTGAGATACGCGACTGCAAAACGACGCACATTATCAAGATCCTCTAGATCACCGCTCGCTGACGCCGGCTCACCATCGCTTGCGCTCACGGTTTTTTTCGCTAAAAAATCATTCGCGATATCGAGGATGTAATCACCCTTATAGCCATCTGCAGGATACGCGGCATCGTCAGGGCTCAGGCCACGACCACGCGCCTGCACACTGATGGCAAGGTTATGAATTTGATTTCCGGCATCGTTGTAATAAAACTCGCGGCTCACTGCAAAACCACTTGCGTCAAACAAGCGGCAAAGCGCGTCACCCAAGGCAGCCTGCCTGGCATGCCCAACATGCAACGGACCTGTGGGGTTGGCCGACACAAACTCAACCAACACCTTTTGTTCGGTGCGTGCAGAACGACCAAAGTGCTCGCCCTGCGCTGAGATCGTCTCAAGCACGGCGATGCGTGCAGCATGTGTCAAGCGCAAGTTGATGAAGCCCGGGCCTGCAAGCTCTGCAGCCGCGATCAGCTTTGTTGCTTCGGGATTCGCCATCAGCGCATCAACAATCGCCTGGGCAAGCTCGCGAGGGTTACGCTTGGCGGGCTTCGCCAACTGCATGGCTACGTTGGTTGCAATGTCTCCATGTGCAGCAACTTTAGGGCGCTCAAGCAAGATCGTCGGCTGAGCCTCGGGCAAAAGGCTCGCCACGGCGGCCTGCAAACAAGAAATAAGGGTCTGGTGTTGCTCGGGCAGCATGGGCTTAAAAAACGACAGGATGAAGACTCAAATCATAGCCTGAAATGCACTGCGTTCCAGAGCCCGCCGCAGGCTCGCGCAACCATTGCATCAGCACGTGTATGATTTGTTGACTGGGAGAACGACCATGCTAGTAACCTTCAGTAGTAAAGCCGGCGCTGATATTCTGATGCTATCCCAACACGCAAACCCTCTTTTGCGGATCATGGGCAAGCTTGAGGGTACTGAACTGCCCACGCGGGGCGTCTTTATGCCCGAGCACATCGGACAAAACATTGCCCAACTCGAGCAAGCGATTGCCGTGGCGCCTAAACCAACTGAAGACGACGATCGCCCAGTCGACCCGATTTCTCAGCCGGTCGGCCTACGCCAACGTGCTTTTCCGTTGCTCGACTTGCTCAAGCGCGCCAAAGACAAGAACCTACCGGTGCTTTGGGAGGCGGGTTCAGCCTGGTAATCTCAAAAAGCTTGTTCAAATAGCGCGCGAAAATCTGCAGTGGTCGTGTGGCGCGGGTTCCAACGGTTGTAATTCGCCTGCGCGCATAGCGTTGCCATTTCGTCGAAGGTATCTGCAGTTACGCCTACATCCCGCAAACGAGAAGGGATCGATAAGTCCGTGCACATCGCTTCAATCGCGTGGACCGCCGCCTGAGCAGCATCAAGCACCGGCCATTGCTGCACGGGTCGGCCCATTGCAATGGCAACGCGGGCAAATTTTTCTGGGTTCGCAACCAAATTAAAGCGGGCGACATGCGGCAGGCACAAGGCATTCGATAAGCCGTGCGACAAATGAAACTGTGCACCGACAAACCGCGCCATGCAATGCACATTACCTAAACCCGTCTGTCCAAACGTCATCCCCGCAAGCGCTGAGCCGCACAGCATCTTTAAGCCCGCATCAAGGTTGCCCCGATTGGCAACAAAGGGGCGAATATTCGTTGCCAATAATTCAATCGCCTGTAAATTAATCGCATCGGTCATCAAGTTTGTCTGTAACGACAGATACGACTCAAAGGCGTGAACAAAGGCATCGATCCCTGAATGCGCGGCAACATGGGCCGGTACCGTACGTAACGCCAACGGATCCAGGATCGCATAACGGGCAGGATTCAGGGCCGCGTGTCGGATCGACATCTTTAAATTTTTTTCAGTGTCTGTGATGACGCAAGAGCCAGAAACCTCTGAGCCGGTTCCGGCGGTCGTTGGGATTGCAATTAAGGGTAGAGGGGGGTGCTTGAACTTATCAATTCCTTCGTAGTCATGAATGCGTCCGCCGTTGGTTGCAAGAATCCCAACCGCTTTTGCGACGTCGATCGTGCTGCCCCCGCCAATGGCCAGTACAGCGCTTGCTCGGTGCGCTTGACAGCTCGCAAACGCCTTTTCAACCGTATGCGCGCTTGGATCAGGCTCAATTTCTGTGAAGACCGCAACTTCAACGCCCGCGGACTTCAAGCGTGCTTGAATCTCGGCATAAAAATCGCTTTTTAATAAGGCAGCATCCAGTGCGATAAACAAACGTTTACACGCCAGCGTTTCTAAAATATCGCTAATTTTTGCGTGTGTGCCAACGCCCATATAAATCGTACTGGGGCAAAAAAAACTTGTCAGTGTCGTTGTGATCATCGCGATGCTTTATTAACGTTTTTATTCGGGAGTCGCACCTAAATCAATAATCACCGGGCGCCAGCGCACAACCTCGCTAGTCAAGAGTGCGCGAGCGCCCTCAGGCGTTTTTTGTTCGGGCGATGGATCTTCGATCCCCGCCGCCTCAAACCGCGTGCGTAACTCGGGGGCTTGTAACGCCAACCGTAATGACTGATTAAGCTTCTTCACGATCTCTGGGGGTGTTCCCTTTGGCACCAGAATCATGTTCCAAATGTCGTACAACAAATCAGGAAAACCTGACTCGCCAGCAGACGGCACCTCAGGTAACGCCGCTATACGTTTAGAGCGCAACACGACAACGCCCTTGACCATGCCTGACTTCACATATCTAACCGCCGTCGTCGTGCTTTCAACCATATAGTCTATGTGGCCTGCCATCACATCATTCACTGCTTGTCCCGCACCACGATAATTCACGCCATTTACTTTTACGCCCAGCCTGACGTTAATCAGCTGACCCCCTAACCAGGTACCAGAGCCAACGCCCGCCGCACCAAAATTCAATTTGGACGCGTTTTGTTTAAGGTATACAGCAAACTCATCTAGCCCTGTTGCCGGAAAATCTTTACGCGCCGAAATAATTTGTGGGGCATCTCCGATTGAGGCAACCGGTATAAAGTCTTTCAACACATCGTAGGTCAAGTTTTTATATAGTGTGGCATTCACCGCTAGGGTACCGCCATTGCCGATCAGCATGGTGTAGCCATCGCCAGTTGCACGCGCAGCACGTGTGCCACCCACCGTTCCTCCTGCACCCGGTGTGTTTTCAACAATCACGGGTTGCCCGAGCACCTTGGTCAAACTTTCTGCAACGACCCGTGCCAACACATCTGTCGGGCCTCCGGCGGCAAACGGGACAATCAATGTCAACGGCCGATCGGGATACGCCGCATACGTCACCGTACTCATGCCCAGCAAAATGAAAGCGGCCAGAAGCCGAGTCGTTCTTTTTTTCAACGCATTTAACATGTTGTTCCTCTTATGTCAGCTCTTCAGACCAAACAAAAAGGGCTGTATTACGCAGCCCTTTTTTATCCGCTCTAGCAGCCCATTAAACGTCTAGGTTCGCAGCCTGCAGCGCATGCATTTCAATAAATGCACGACGCGGCTCGACATGATCACCCATCAGTGTTGTAAAGATCTGATCTGCACCAATGGCATCTTCAATCTGAACACGCAACAAGCGACGCACCTTAGGATCCATCGTCGTTTCCCAAAGTTGCGACGGATTCATCTCACCCAAACCCTTGTAGCGCTGCTTGGTGACATTGCGCTCAGCCTCAGCACGCAACCACTGCATCGCTTCACGGAAATCTGCAACCATCGACTCTTTACGTTTATCGCCCTCACCGCGTGCCACCATTGCGCCCTTGCCGACCAAACCCTGGAAGGTTGCAGCCGCACGCGCCAACACGCCGTAATCTGCGCCACCGGTAAAGTCTGGATCAAGTACCGTCACACGGATATTGCCATGGTGTTTGCGACGAACAATTAAACGATAACGTTCTGAGCCCTGATGATATTCAGGCGTCACTTCAACCTGGTTAGGCAACAACGGATCTTCAAGGGCCGCCTGCAGACGAACTGCCGAGGCCTTTGCCAAATCATCCGTATCAAGCTCAACAGTCGCGCCACCCACAATCGCAGACAAGGTCGACTCATCCATAAACCGACTCAGCCGCGCAATCACGCCATCGGCCATCACATATTGTTTGGCGAGCTCTGTCAGTGCATCACCCGAAATTGCCTCAGCACCCGCTTGCGGTACAAGCGATGCGTCTTTCAGCGACAGCGTCAACATGTAACTTGACTCTTCAACTTCGTCTTTTAAATACCGTTCGTCCTTGCCCGCCTTGATCTTATAGAGCGGTGGCTGTGCAATATAAATATAGCCACGCTCAACCAACTGCGGCATCTGCCGATACAACAGCGTTAATAAAAGAGTGCGAATATGCGCGCCGTCAACGTCAGCATCCGTCATGATGATGATGCGATGGTAACGAAGCTTATCAACGTTAAAGTCAGGACCAATACTTGTGCCAAGTGCCGTAATCAGCGTCGTAATTTGTTCGCTGGCAATCAGCTTATCGAAGCGCGCTTTTTCAACATTTAATACCTTGCCGCGTAAAGGCAGAATCGCTTGAAATTTGCGATCACGCCCTTGCTTGGCTGACCCACCTGCAGAATCACCCTCGACGATATACAGTTCGCAGAGCGCTGGATCTTTCTCTTGGCAGTCAGCCAGTTTGCCAGGCAGGCCGGCACCTTCAAGTACGCTTTTACGGCGTGTCATTTCGCGCGCTTTACGTGCTGCTTCACGTGCGCGTGCGGCTTCAACTACTTTCGCGCACAACGCTTTTGCGTCGATTGGGTTTTCAAGCAACCAGGTTTCAAGCGTACGCGCGACCGCCTCTTCAACCGCGGGGCGCACTTCACTCGAAACCAATTTGTCTTTTGTTTGACTACTAAATTTAGGCTCAGGCACTTTTACCGACAATACGCAGGTCAAGCCTTCGCGCATATCATCACCCGTGGTTTCAACTTTGGCCTTCTTGGCCATTTCGTTGTCACCAATGTATTTGTTCAAGATCCGCGTCATCGCTGCGCGCAATCCTGTCATATGTGTGCCGCCATCACGTTGCGGAATATTGTTGGTAAAGGCAAGCACCTGCTCGCTATACCCATCATTCCATTGCATCGCAACTTCAACGCCCACCAGCGTACCGCCAGCGTTTGATTCTGTACTAACTGAAAATACATTCGGGTGCAAAACGGTTTTGCCACGGTTAATGTATTCAACAAAACCTTTTACGCCAACTGAAAAAGCAAAATTTTCTTCTTTGCCGTTGCGCTGATCAATCAGGCGAATCTTCACGCCATTGTTCAGAAACGACAGTTCGCGTAGGCGCTTCGATAAAATTTCGTAGTGATACTCGACATTATTAAAGATATCGGTATCGGCT
>CAIYCP010000071.1 GCA_903924715.1 uncultured beta proteobacterium | reverse complement strand
GAGCGCCATGAGGCAAGTGATTTTGATACAAAGACGCAAGACAAGATCAAAAAAGCTGGTTCGTGATTACGGTTTGCTTTGATTGCTCAGGCTACTGAGCCAGTGCTGCGCAATTTGTTCTCGAGTCGTTACCCACGCCTGACCCCGGGCTTGGATATGTTTCATGATCCGTTCGAGTGCCCCGATACGGCCAGGCCTTCCGATCATTCTTAAGTGCAGGCCTATCGAGAGCATTCTTGGTTTATCGGTGCCTTCGCGCCATAGCCAATCGAAGGCCGCGCATACGTAGTCTGCAAAATCATCTCCAGTGCCAAAGCGCTGTGTATTTTGAAATTGCATATCGTTTGTGTCGAAGGCGTAAGGCAATACGACATGCGGACGACCCTCGACTTGGAGTATATAAGGCGTGTCATCGTTGTATGCATCACTGTCATACAAAAAACCGTTTTGGACTAACAATCGTCGCGTATTGGGGCTGGGGTTTGAGCGAGTATGCCAACCTCTAGGGGCTAGGCCGGTCACTCGTTTGATCGTTTCGCTGGTCTTTAAAATGGCTTCTAACTCGTCCTCTGGAGACAGATCAATACTTTTTTGCCAACGCCACCCATGTGCAGAAACCTCATGGCCCTGTGAGACAGCATGTTGAGCAAGCCAGGGCGAACGTTCCACCGCTTGACCACAAGCGCTGAGTGTGTAGTGCATGCCATGCGAAGCAAAGAGTTCAGAGATCCGCCAGTAGGCGGTGCGGGTACCATATTCAAAATGGCTGTCGATGCATTGATCTGGACTCAGTTGTGAATCAATCACCTCGTAAATCGACTCGTTACGAGAATCACCATCGGTCATTGAAAACTCGCCGCCTTCTTCAAAGTTTAGGACAAAAGACACAGCGACTCGGTGCTGGTTTGGCCATTTCACGCTAGGTAATGCAGAGCCATAGCCGTAAAAATCACGAGTAGAGCTAGGTAGGTTGCTCACGTTGCCTCCGGTAGTTATTTGAATTGTTAGAATTGCACTAGACGTTTCATGCCAACCAGTCGTTGAGCAATGATTAGTGTCAGAATAGCGAACACAATTAAACAAGTTGATATTGCGGCGATAGTCGGATCGGGTGACTCTTCGAGAAGCTTCAGAACTTCAATTGGAAGAGTCTTTTGTCTGGCATTCGTTAGAAAAATTGAAATAGGATAGTTATCCATTGATGCCAGAAATGAAAACAAGCCCGAGGTTAAAAAGGCGGGGCCTAAGGCAGGCACCATGACCTTGAAGATAGCCTTGTATTTTTGAACGCCTAATGTTTGTGCGGCTTCGATTAAGCTCATATCAAATAGGCTTAGACTTGCATGCACGGTGCGAGTGATATAGGGCAGGGCAATGACGATATGGCCGATCACCAATGCGCTGAGTACGTCGTACAGTCCGATTGCCCTAAATGCCTGCAGCATGGCAACGCCGACTACCAAGCCAGGCATCATGAGTGGTGACACTAAAAATGCTAGCAAAGCATCACGTCCTTTGAATCTGCCTTTTTCAATGGCATAGGCGCATAGGGTTCCAAGCACTAAAGAAATGAGTGTTGCGGTAATCGCTACACCGACCGACAAAGATAAGGTCGCCATTAGCTCGTTTCGGCGAAGCATCTCGCGGTACCATCTTAACGACCATTGGCTAAAGTCCCACTGAGTCCAATCAATGTTGGGTAAGTTAAATACCGCAGACTGGCTAAATGAAACCAGCACTACCACGACTAACGGCGCCAACATAAAAACAGCGACACAAGCTAGTAGCGCATATTTGAACAATGGTACGAAGCTGAATTTTTTCATGCTTGGCTCACTGCGGTTGTTTGTAGTTTTTGCAACCGGCGCGCCGTCATTGCACTGATGATGACAATCGTAACGGCCATCAATAAAAGTAAAACAGCCATGACTGATCCGCTTTGTCGGTCTCTCATAAACAGATAGGCACGTGCCATGAGTGCAGGCAGCGTTTGGTAGCGGTCGCCAATTAATAAGGAGGGGATCACATACATCGATAAGGACATTGAAAATACAAATGAACATCCCGTCACTACGCCTGGTAGTGTGAGTGGCAGGGTTACCTTGAAAAAAGTTCGAGTTGGGGATGCTCCAAGTGTCGCAGCGGCCTCAGGTAAACGAGAGTCGATTTGACGGAGCACCGCGAAGATGGGTAACACCATGAAGGGGATAAACACGTGAACTGCAGCAATAATTAGACCGGTTTCAGTAAAAAGTAATTTGATAGGTTCATCGGTTATGCCCAAACCCAGCAATATCTTGTTGACCACTCCATTACTTCTTAGCAGAATCGTCCAAGCGAATGCCTTAACCACAACACCGATCGATAGTGGAATGATAAAGACCAAAAACATGAGGCCTTGAATAACGGTCGACACCCGAGCCATGCAGAAGGCAGCCGCATAACCCACTACAAGGCAGATTAAAGTGACCCAGATTGCAATTTTTAGAGTGTTGAGTACCACGCGAAAATTATATTGATCTGAGAAAAAGGCGGTGTAGCCCGATAGCGTGAATTGATTGTCGGAATTGAAGAAACTTGTGGTGAGCAAGATTAGCAAAGGCAAGGCAAATACGATGCCCAAATACGCGCTGCCTGGGAAAGCTAGCCAGGCGATTGAAGGTTTATCGGTTGCGCTTGCCATGTTTAGGCTGCGGGTTGAGCCAAAAAAGCGAGGGTGTCTTGCACCGCCCAGCTAAGTTCAACACGCTCGCCGATCTTGGGTACGAATGAAACGTTTGCCGACAGCTCAACCATGACGGGTGTCGCATGTTCTTGGGCTGTTTTAAAATAACAAATCGTATTTGAGCCGCGATAAACAACATCTTGAACCGTGGCGTGCAGGCGATTGTAAGAACGATCGGTTGATGAATGAGTTTGACCCAGCGCGTGCACAGATATTTGCTCTGAGACGGGTTTGAGGTCAATGCGCTCAGGCCTCACACTGACAACCACCATAGCACCAGCTTCGAAGTGCTCTTCGAATGGGCACCGCAAGAGTCCTTCTGCTGTTTGAATGGCCATGGATGCGCCTTCAATTGAGGCAACGCGCCCCTGCCATTGCGCCGATAGCCCGACAAAATTTAAAACAAACTCACTTACGGGTTTGGTGTAAACGCGATTGGGCACATCAAGCTGTTCGATATGACCTTTATTCATTACTGCGATTCGATCCGACATCACGAGCGCTTCTTCTTGATCATGCGTTACAAAAATTGCAGTCATCCCCGCATCGCGCAAAATATGCTTGAGTTCAATCTGCATGGTCTCGCGTAGCTTTCGGTCAAGTGCCGAGAGTGGTTCGTCAAGCAAAACTAGTTTGGGTTTGATTGCGAGCGCTCGTGCAACCGCGACACGTTGCTGTTGACCGCCCGACAGCTCAGCGATTGAGCGATTGCTGTAATGACTCATTTGGACCGAAAGCAAAGCCTGTTTAACTTGTATCTGAATGGAGTCAGCATCAAGGTGCTTGGCTTTGAGCCCGAACGCAATATTTTCGAATACATTCAAATGCGGAAATAGAGCGTAGTTTTGAAACACTACCCCAACATTGCGCTTGTGTGGCGCGAGAGTAGTGATATCTTGACCGTCAAGAATCACACTACCCCGATCGCCATATGTCAAACCTGCGATAACTCTAAGCAAGGTTGTTTTGCCACAGCCCGAAGGCCCAAGCAGTGAGACAAACTCGCCAGCGTCAATCTGTAGGTCTAACCGATCGATGACCTGTTGCGTTGCATAACTTTTCGAAATGCCTTGAATAACAAGTGAGCTCATCTCTACGGCCTAGATGGCCATCTCTCGGTCCCAGCGGTCTACCCAAGCTTTTCTATGCTCGCTGATGTAAGCCCAGTCAGGAATAAAGATGTTGCCATCTGGGATTCCTGCGGGTGCAGCAACCGTAGTGTTGGTCGGTAACGCGAGTGCAAGTTCGGCAATTTGTCTTTGCCACGCACCCAACATATCGTTGATAAAGGAGCTGGCTAATTCAAGTTCAGGGGCTGCTTTGACCCGAGCGATTCCGGTCGGAAGCGCCATGCCGCCTTCCTTAGGCAGGATATAGTCAACGGGAGCCCCTTTATTTTTACGCTCAATGGCATTTAAGCCGACCATGCCCGCGATTGCACTGGCCTCGCCTTGCTCTAGCAAGTTCATCGCTTGAGGGATTTGCGTGTAGACGGTCAGCAAATTTGGTTTCAGTGCTTTAAGTTTACGAAAGGCTGCTTCGGGTTCGTATTGAGCCTCTTTTAACGACTTACCAGTTTCGAGCATGCTGGCAATTAAAAACATCATGAGACCTTCGGTATTTTGCAATGAAGGGATGATTAACTTGCCCTTGAATTGTGGTTCCCATAGCAGCGCATAAGAGGGCACTTGTTTGATCTTTGTGGTGTTGGTTGCCACGCCAGTTGAGGATTGCATATAGTTCGCCCACATACCGTCCATATGTATCGTGCCACTTTTAAGTTTGGCTAGATTTGGAATGTCGTTGGTAGTGAGCTTATCCAACACGCCTTCTTTCACGGCAGGAATCATCACCGGATCATCCATCATGACGACCGACATGTACTGCTTTGACTTGTTACTGACCAACTTTTCTAAGTTAACTAAAGAGCGAGTCCCTTCAAAAATGACTTTGCAGTTATATTGCTTTTCAAAAATCGGAATAAGCGGGTCTAAAAAGGCCTTATGACCCGCGGCGCCACCTACGACCAGTTCTTTCCCCTTTGCCTGAGCCTTGAGAATGGCGGGCATCCCCAGCATGCTTCCGAACAGTATTCCTTTGCTAAGCTGACGTCTTTTTAGGCTAATCAGTGAAGATTTCATAATAGTTTCCGAGAGTTAGAGTGCAACCTAATAGCAAGCAAGAACCTTGCCAGCTCAAGCAAAAGGTGTGTAAAACCAGCAAATCCCGTCCAAACGCCTTGGCCAGAGCTGATTCTTGGGGCCTTTGGTTTACCAGCTTAATTTAACCTAAACTAAAAAGATCTCTCGGAGACAATAATGAATAATAAAAAAAGAAGACAAATGTTGTTAGGTGTTGGAGCGTTATCCGTACTGGGTGCGCCTCAAGTGTTTGGGCAGCAGTTCCCCTCGCGTCCGATCAAAATTATTGTCCCGGCATCGCCCGGGACTGCAATTGATGCGACGGCCCGGTTTTTTACCGAACCACTGTCCAAGCGCTTAAATACGCCTGTGGTTGTGGATAATCGCTCTGGGGCCGGAGGGCTGCTGGGTTATACCGGCGCAGCTAATTCGCCACCCGATGGATACACGATTATTTTGACTGGGATTCCTCTTTATCTGTTGCCACTTTCTGGCGAGGCAATTACGACCTACGATCCAATTAAAGATTTTGCCCCCGTTGCTCGCGTATTACGGGTGCCACTAGCGGTGGTGGTTGCAGAAGATTCAATTTATAAGTCGCTGCCCGAGCTGATCGCGGCGATGAAACGTGATCCAGATCTGTTGACCTATTCATCGCAAGGGATCGGTAGTACGGCCCATCTCTGTTCGGTTGTATTAAATGATGCAACTGCGACGAAGAGTCGACATATAAGTTACAAAGCAACGAATTCGGCTATTACGGATGTTGCAGCAGCGCGAATCGACTTTACCTGCCAGACGCCGGCCGGTGTGTTGCCACTTTTACAAGCCAAGAAGTTGCGTGTGTTGGCGGTCATGGGTTCAAGCCGCTGGGAGGCCATGCCGGATATTCCGACGGCCGCAGAAACTGGTTTAAAAGATTTTGATGTGTCGTCGCAGTTAGATTTTATGGCACCGGCAAACACACCGACAACGATTTTAGAATTGCTATCGGCTGAAATCAGTGCGATTGCGCGTACCGCACAATTTAAAGAATTTTGTTCTAAGCAAATCATGACCGTGGAGGTTGTAGGCAGCAAAGACTTGCGACCAGAGATGGTTCGTGAAAATATTCGCTGGAAGCGTATCGTTGAACTTGCCCGCGGTGCTTAGACGCAGTTGAGTGCAAGGCGGTGACTTATTGTGTGCAATAACCGCCTTGCCGTCTAAGAATTAGTCTGCTTTAACGTTGGCCTCTTTTGCGACTTTTGTAAAACGTAGCGCCTCGGCCTGAATCATCGCAGCAAATTGTTGTGGAGTGCCGGGTAATGGAAACATATCATTAGCTTTGAATTTCTCTTGTACGTCTTTGTTATTCAGTGCACGTACCAACTCTGCGTTCAAGCGAGCGATCACAGCGGGCGGCGTGCCTTTTGGTACAACCAGTCCGCTCCAGTTGGTCGCTTCGAGTTCAGGGTAGCCCAGCTCTCGTAAGGTGGGAACTTCGGGTAAGGCAGCCGCGCGTTCAGCAGACGTTACCGCCAGCACGCGAACTTTTCCAGTTTTTACGAAAGGCGTAGCCTCCGTGACGTTGGTGACTGCCATAGGAAGGTGGCCACCGGCGACTGCTGTCAAAGCAGGAACGCCGCCAGCATAGGGCGCATGAAAAATATTGATACCGACGGCCAGTCTTAACATTTCAGTCGCAACATGATGAGTCGTGCCCACACCAGGGGTTCCATAAGCAATTTCGCCTGGTTTGGCACGCGCCAAAGCGATCAACTCTTTGAGTGAGCTCGCAGGAACAGTTGTGCTGATGGTGATCGCCATGGGTAACCACATCGCCTGACCAATCGCTTCAAAATCTTTGATGGGGTCGTAAGACAAACCTGACCGTATCGCAGGATTGATCACAAAGCTTGGAAATACAACCAGTATGGTGTAGCCATCACCCGGTGCACGTGCAGCAAATTCGTAACCCGTTACTGCGCCAGCACCAGGACGGTTATCAACGATGACGGGTTGACCCAGACCCTTTGCCATCGTGTCTGCAAGAATGCGTGTCGTGATGTCACCAGCTCCGCCGGGCGGAAACGGGATCACCATTTTTAAGGGTTTGGTTGGAAAGTCTTGGGCGTGCGCCGTGTAAATCAGCCCCGACATGACTACAGCGATTAGGCTTGCAAAAATACGCGTGTACATGATGCGGTCTCCATTTTGATTTCTTGACTTTGATTTTATGCCTCATTATAGTGCGTCAACACTTACCCACACCTAGACTCGGAGTCAACCATGATTATTGGCATGTTAATTTTTCACGACATGACGCAACTCGACTTTACCGGGCCCTATGAGGTGTTTTCAAAAATGCCGGGATGTGAGGTGAAGATTATTGCAAAAACCTTGCAACCTGTCGTGGCGAAAGGTGGTTTGAAATTTGTTCCTGACTTCACGATTGATGATGTGCCGGCACTTGATTTGATCTTTATCCCCGGTGGGCATGGGGTGAGTGCCTTGATGAAAGATCGCTCGGTGCTTGAATTTATTCGTGCACAAGCTCAACACGCAAAGTACGTGACCTCGGTATGCACCGGTGCCTTGGTACTCGGGGCAGCTGGCTTGTTACAAGGTTATCGTGCCACCACGCATTGGACGTCTCTAGATCTGTTGCCACACTTCGGCGCGATTGTCTCGCCCGACCGTGTAGTCGTTGATCGTAATCGTATTACGGGTGGCGGTGTGACCGCTGGTATTGATTTTGCCTTGGCAATTGCCGCCGAGGTTGTGGGTGACGACGCAGCAAAAACGATTCAATTAATCATCGAATACAACCCCGCGCCGCCTTTCAATTGCGGTCACCCCGACACAGCGGATGCAAAAATTCTTGAAGCGCTGACACAGAAGCTTGTACCACTGCAGGCCACTAGGCTCGCCGAGGCAAAAGAGGCTGCGAAACTTTATTGCTAACGCGTCAAGCCAGCCGTAACATCCAGTTGCGCGTGTCTGTCGTTTTTCCGTATTGGATATCAAGCAGTTGCTGGCGCAAGGCGAGGGTAACAGGCCCTGCGACTGAGCTGTCATTGCCATACGAAAATTCTTCACTTTTTAAAGCGCTAATCGGAAAAATCAACGCCGCAGTGCCGCAAGCAAAGAGCTCAGTGATTTGTTTAGAGACGAGTCCGTCGCGAACTTCGGTGAGGCTGATTGGGCGCTCTTGAACCGTGCGGCCCTCTGAGCGCGCAAGTTCAATGACACTGGCGCGCGTGACACCGGGCAAGATACTGTCTGACAACGCTGGCGTGACGAGGGTGCCGTCTTTTTGAACAACAAAGATATTCATGCCGCCCAGTTCTTCAAGGTATTGGCCATGTTCAGAATCTAGAAACAGCACTTGCGGACAGCCATTCTTGCGCGCGTCTTTGAGTGGTGCAAGTGAGCCGGCGTAATTACCCGCGCATTTTGCATAGCCTGTACCGCCGCGCGCGGCCCGTGTTCGCTGGGTCGAGACCCAAATCGGCACCGGTGTGACACCGCTTGAAAAATAGGGGCCAGCGGGGCTGCCAATCACGTAGTAGGCGACTTTATCTGCACCACGCACGCTTAACGAGTTTTCATTGGCAATCATGAAGGGACGAAGATACAGGCTGCTTTCTACTTCGCTAGGCACCCAGTCGCGATCTAGTTGTACAAGCTCTTTAAGAGACTGAAGGAATAAATCGTGCGGAAGTTCCGGTAAACCTAGGCGCTCAGCAGAATGACTAAAACGCTGAGCATTCACCTCTGGGCGGAAAGTCCAGATCGAACCATCTGCATGCCGATAGGCTTTGAGACCTTCAAACACCGCCTGAGCGTAGTGCAAGACCAAAGAGGCTGGATCGAGCGTCAAAGGGGCATAAGGCGTGACACGGGCTCCATGCCAGTCGTGTTCGGCATCCCAGTCAATCGCCACCATGTGATCTGAATAGTATTTGCCAAACCCTGGATTCGCTAAGATCGCCTCACGCGCGGCTAGCGCGGTTGGGTGCGTGGTTTGGCTATGAACAAAGGTGAGGGGTGTACTTGATTGCATAAGAGTCAGAGCTTTTCTTGAGTTGAGGCGAATAGGGCTGATTCTCCCTTTGAGAGTGTTTATACAATGCTTTGGTAGGCTTTGCATTTGCCAAGTAGCCTAGAAACCTAATACAAAGGGAGTTCGCGCTTGTTTATTCTAAAAACTAGAGGCAGTCATGACAAAGCCAAGCAGTCGCATTAGTTCTGAAATCCCTTTTGATCAAGACGGGAAACATCTGGGGTTTTTACGTTTGCCGCACTCGATTCATCGTTCAGCCTATGGCTGGATTCCAATTCCAGTCGCTAGCATTAAGAATGGTAAGGGGCCGACTGTGCTGTTAATGGCCGGCAACCACGGTGATGAGTATGAGGGTCAGATCGGCTTGAGCGCTTTGCTACGGATGATTGCTGTTCAAGATGTTCAAGGCCAGATTATTTTCTTGCCATCCGCAAATTTTCCCGCTGCCGCAGCTGGCATGCGCACGTCTCCAATTGATGAAGGTAATTTAAATCGGCTGTTTCCCGGTGATCCTAACGGTACCGTGACGCAGCAAATGGCTTGGTATATCGAGCATGTGTTGCTTGCGCAAGTGGATTATGTTTTCGATTTACATTCTGGTGGCAGTTCATTGATGTACATTCCAAGCGCAGGTTGTCGACGCAGTGATGATCCAAAGCGAATGGATCAAGCGTTAGAGATTGTGCGTTTGTTCGGCGCGCCAGCCGCCTATGTGCTGGACTCTCAGTCTAGTGATGCCTGTACCCTTGCCGCGGCGGCGGCTAGGCAGAATGTGATTCACTATGGTGCCGAACTTGGCGGTGGCGGAACTTTGTCGCCTCAGGCGTTGCGCGTGACCATTGATGGCACTCGTCGTGTTCTGAAACATTTAAGTATTTTGAGTCAAGCTATCAAAGTTGACGAGCCCAACCCCACGCAAATACTGCAAGTTAGGGGTGCAGATTATTTCGTGTATGCACCTGATAGCGGCATGTTTGAACCAACGGTTGAACTGGGCGATTCAGTACAAGCTGGCCAAATGGCCGGCCGCATCCATTTCTTTGATACGCCTTGGCGAGAGCCAAGTATTGCGGTTTTTAAACGGTCAGGCATCGTGCTGTGCAAGCGCATGATGTGCCGAACCGAGCGCGGCGATTGTCTGTTTCATTTAGGTGCGCCGTTCGAACGTTGAGACCTGTCATGTTTTATGATTTTTATTCACGTTGGTTTAAAGCAGCTTATCAAAAAATGTCATTGACACGGGTGTTGCAACGTTTCGCGATCGCGCTGGTTTTAGCCTGTACGCTGAGTCACGCTCAATTCGCCGAAGCGACCTATCCAGAGAAGTCGCTTCGTCTGATTGCGCCCTTCGCGCCTGGGGGTGGCACCGATCAAATGTCACGGGCGTTGGGTGCGGGCTTAACCAAGTTGCTTGGGCAAACGGTCGTGATCGAGAATAAACCCGGCGCAGGCACAGTGATCGGGATGGATCTTGTCGCAAAAAGTGCTCCTGATGGTTACACCTTGGTTTTGGCCACGTTTGCGCACGCGGTGAACAGTACCTTGCAGTCAAAGTTACCTTATGACAGTGATCAAGCCTTCGCCCCAGTGGCATTGATCGCACGCGGACCTAATGTTTTAGTGGTGCGTGCTGAGAGTCCGTTTCAGTCAGTTAAAGAAATTGTGACTGCGGCCCATGCTCAGCCGGGTAGGATGACTTATGCTTCGCAAGGCAATGGCACCTCAGCGCATTTGGCAGGTGAGATGTTTCAAAATTTAGCCAAAATCGAATTGACACATATCCCGTATCGAGGCGCCAGCCTCGCGTTGACGGATTTGCTGGGTGGACAGGTCGATCTATTCATCGGCACGGCAGCAGGCGTATCCCCATTGATTGCGAGCGGCAAACTACGCGCCATCGCCGTAACGAGTCCCGGCCCCTCTAGCGCATTTGAAGGCGTCGCGACTGTGGCGGCAACACTGCCTGGTTACGCGGTTGAAAGTTGGTATGGTGTGTATGCCCCGGCGGGTACACCTGCGTTGATCATCGATGTGCTCAATGCTGCGATTCGGCAGACCGTAAAAAATCCTGATTTCATTAAAAAGATCGAGAATGAGGGGCTAACGATTTCTGTTGGGCCGCCCTCAGAGCTTGAGCAGTACGTGCAAATAGAAAAAAGTCGCTGGAAGAAAGTCATCCTTGAGAACAAAATTCAGATTCAATAAGTTTGAGTATCCGAAGGCCGTAGATACAATCGCAG
>CAIYCP010000070.1 GCA_903924715.1 uncultured beta proteobacterium | reverse complement strand
TGTTTCTATGGCCGCTATTTTTTATCAAGAATAATTCTATCACTCCCGCTTATGTGATTATCGTTTCTATATTCCTCGGAAATATATATTCACACTCTTTAATTGTTCGCGAAAATTTATTTGTATTGGCGATCGTGGTCGCGCTCACATACTCAAAAGTTAAATGGCAGAAAAAACGGCTTCATCCAATTGGCTAGTGGTGAGTATCATGCGTCTGTGTGCCCGTAGTTTAGTGAAAGTGCCCGTTAGTGAACCCTTACCCACCAAGCTTTTGGATAAGTATTTAGGTTGCTAGCAAAAAACATAGCCCTAAACCGCCTATACTTATTCGAATTCGTACAAACCATCCAACAAGGTATTCCGCGCCGCGCTTGCTGACCGTGATACAGCAGGGCGGTAGCGTGCCAAAAAGCACAAAGCTATTTTTGCTACATGACTAGTCGTCGATCTCTCATGCAAGAAGATACCTACTTCAGGGTGTTGCGCATGCTGCAAGCCAATCCGGACTTGACCCAACGCGAGATCGCTGAAAAACTAGGTGTCAGTACTAGCGGTCTGAACTACTGTCTCAAGGCGTTGATAGGCAAGGGCTGGATTAAGGTACATAACTTTGGTCAGTCAAAGAACAAGTTTGGCTATATTTACATGCTTACTCCGATGGGTATTGCTGAAAAAGCTGTGCTTACCAGTCGGTTTCTGAGACGCAAGATGACCGAATACGATGCACTGAAGGCTGAGATTGATTCGCTTAAAGACGAGGCGACTTCACTGACCCAGGCTGGCCCCAGAAGGCAAATATAACGATGAGTTCGCGCTTCGCAGATTCATCTAGACTGCAGCTTGTAAGAAGTAAGGCAATCAAAGATGTTTAAAAGAATAGCCGACACTCAAACTAAATTAGAAGCGTATGCACAGTTACCCAATAATCGTTGATCGAAAGATTCGTCTCGCTGTTGTTGGCTGCGGCCGTATTTCTAACAATCATTTTGATTCGATTGCAAAACACGCCGAGAGGGTTGAGCTCGTAGACGTTTGCGACACCAACGCGGAGGCCTTAGAAAAAGCTGTCGCACGAACCGGAGCTAAAGGGCATCGCAGCGTTTCCTCAATGCTTGAAAAAACTACGGCAGACCTAGTGATCTTGGCAACCCCTAGCGGGTTGCACCCAGAGCAGACTGTTCAGATCGCAAAGTCTGGTCGCCATGTGATGACCGAAAAGCCCATGGCCACGCGTTGGCAAGATGGTTTGCGCATGGTCAAGGCCTGTGACGAGGCGAACGTTCGGCTTTTTGTCGTCAAGCAGAATCGGTTAAATGCGACGCTGCAATTACTCAAACGAGCTGTCGAGCAAAAGCGTTTTGGCCGTATTTATATGGTGAGTATTAACGTGTTTTGGACTCGGCCACAGGAGTACTACGATAGCGCTGCCTGGCGCGGGACGTGGGAATACGATGGTGGGGCTTTCATGAACCAGGCTAGCCATTACGTAGATCTACTCGATTGGCTGATCGGTCCAATAGAAAGCGTCCAAGCCTACACAGCTACGCTAGAGCGCAATATTCAGGTCGAAGATTCGGGGATACTCAATGTGCGCTGGCGCTCGGGTGCGCTTGGATCGATGAATGTGACCATGCTGACCTACCCAAAGAACATGGAAGGGAGCATCACAATTATTGGAGAAACAGGGACAGTACGTATCGGTGGTGTAGCGGTCAATGAAATTCAACAGTGGGAGTTTGCTGATCCACATGAAGACGATCTAAAAGTCAAAACCGCGAGTTATGAAACAACCTCGGTCTATGGTTTTGGACATCCCCTGTACTACAACAACGTGATCAACACGTTGCGCGGCGATGCTGAGCCCGAAGCTGATGGTCGTGAAGGGCTCAAGGTACTTGAGGTCCTGATCGCGGCCTATCGGTCTGCAAGGGATGGTAAGCGCATATCCTTACCACTGGATTATTGATTTATTCCGGTGATGAGTTCAACCATTCACTCTAGTGCCATCATCGATGCAGGAGCCCAGATCGGCGATGGCAGCAGAATTTGGCACTGGGTGCATGTGTGTGCTGGCGCTAAGATTGGTGCGGGCTGTTCGCTTGGCCAAAATGTGTTCGTTGGCAATCAAGTCGTG
>CAIYCP010000069.1 GCA_903924715.1 uncultured beta proteobacterium | reverse complement strand
ACGTTGCCGATTCTAGGTTTAGGGATGGTTGAGCGGGCCACGCGTCAACGCAAGCGCAAGCCGATCGTGATGGTCGATTTAGCAGTGCCGCGTGACATTGAACCTGAAGTTGCACACTTGGATGATGTGTATTTGTATTCGGTGGATGACTTAGGCGCCGTGGTGCAAAGTGGTACAGAAGCGCGTTTGGCTGCCGTGGTACAAGCCGAAACCATCATCGATGCACGCGTATTGAACTTTATGCATTGGATGCAAGTGCGTGCCAATGTTCCTGTGATTCGTGATTTACAACAAACCGCACAAGCCGTTCAAGCGCAAGAGCTTGAGCGTGCGCGTAAGATGTTAGCTAAAGGTGATTCGCCCGAGGCTGTACTCGAACAATTAGCGCACGGGTTGACTCAAAAATTTTTGCATGGCACTTTAGCCTCGCTTAACGAAAGCGAAGAAGCAGAGCGCCAACAATTGCTGGCGTGGTTGCCACGCATTTTTCCGAAAAGCGCTGATCGACGTTAGCGTCGCTATTGCGAAGTTTTTGGAGCCCAGTCGCTGGGCGCAGTCGTTCACTTAACCAATAATAATTTCATGAAATCTTCAATGCGCGCTCGCTTAGAGCATCTCTCTCGTCGATTAGTCGATCTCGATGCCATACTGGCGGAGCCTGACGCGGCCAACGATATGAATCAATACCGAAAGCTGTCGCGCGAACGTGCTGAGCTTGAGCCTGTCGTGAAGGCATTTGAGGCGTTTGAGTCAGCCGAGTCTGAGCTTGAGGGTGCGCGCGCGATGCTCGAAGACCCCGAAATGAAAGCGATGGCGCTTGAAGAAATCGACGATTGCAAGGGTCGTATCGAAAAGCTCGAAGCAGAGCTGCAGCTGCAGTTATTGCCGCGTGACCCAGATGATGGCCGTAGTGTCTTTCTTGAAATTCGTGCAGGTACAGGCGGCGACGAAAGTGCCCTATTTTCGGGTGATTTACTGCGCATGTATACCCGTTATGCTGAGCAGCAAGGCTGGAAAGTCGAGCTCATGTCCGAGAGCCCTTCTGAGTTGGGTGGCTATCGCGAAGTGATTGTGCGCTTGGATGGTGATGGTGCTTATGGCAGACTTAAGTTTGAATCGGGCGCACACCGCGTGCAACGTGTGCCGGCAACCGAGAGTCAAGGCCGGATTCACACCTCAGCCTGCACGGTTGCGGTTATGCCTGAAGCCGATGCCGCCACAGATATCGTCATCAACCCAAGTGAATTACGCATTGATACCTTTCGCGCGAGTGGCGCGGGTGGGCAACATATTAATAAAACGGATTCTGCTGTGCGCATCACACATTTGCCGACTGGGTTGGTAGTGGAGTGCCAAGACGATCGCTCGCAACATCGCAATAAAGATAAGGCCATGCAAGTGTTGGCGGCAAGGCTTAAAGATAAAGTGCAACGCGAACGCCACGACAAAGAGGCGGCACAGCGCAAAAGTTTGGTGGGATCGGGGGATCGCTCTGAAAGGATTCGCACCTATAACTT
>CAIYCP010000068.1 GCA_903924715.1 uncultured beta proteobacterium | reverse complement strand
TTTCAATGACTATTCAATTACATACCTTTGATACGCCTAACGGCCGCAAGATTTCGGTGGCACTTGAAGAAATGGGCTTGCCCTACACTGTGCATACTGTTGATATTGGCAAAGATGAACAATTCAAGCCAGCGTTTTTAAAGCTAAGCCCCAACAATAAAATCCCTGCGATTCTGGATACAGATGGCCCAGGGTCAAAGCCGGTCAGTGTTTTTGAGTCGGGTGCCATTTTGATTTATTTAGCCGAAAAGACAGGCAAGTTTTTGCCAACGGATGCTCGGGCACGGATTGCGGTGTTTGAGTGGCTCATGTTTCAGATGGCGGGATTTGGACCGATGCCTGGGCAGGTGCATCACTTCTTGGGCTTGGCCAATGAGGACGACAAGCGCTATGGCTTAGCGCGCTACATGAAAGAAACGCGACGTCTGTACGGCGTCATGGATCAACGTCTAGCCGAACATACATTTTTTGCTGATGAACTTTCGATCGCTGACTTTGCAATCTTGGGGTGGGCTTGGCGCCATCAGCGTCATCAGGTTGATCTAAACGATTTTTCGAATGTAAAACGTTGGTATGAAACGATGATGGCCCGGCCGGCGGTGCAGCGTGGCTTTGCTGTCGCGCTTAAATAGACGGGCGAGTGGATACAGGTGTTCGCTTAATCTTGAGTCAAAGTGATTGGATCAAAATGCTTACCCCTGAAACCAACATCACAGCTTCCATAAGCTGCATGAAACGTTTTTCAGGTAGCGCTAAGACAATCCTTTTAGACAGAATTGATCCAGCCATCACGCATAAACCAAGCAGAAGGCCTTGAGTGATGGCGAGGGCGTCGAGCACACCGAGCTGATGAAAAACAAATATTTTTGCGATCAGCATAAATAAAGAGCTGGCGGCTTCTGTGCCGAGATAGGCGCCTTTGACTAAACCGAAGGCCAGAAAAAAAGGCGTATTGATAGCGCCGGTTGTGGCCACGATTCCGGTTAAATAGCCGATTGCTGCGCCCACTACACTCATGTGCCAGAGCTTAATCGTAAAGGCTTGACGTCGCATCCAGCGGCGGATCGGAATCAAGGCAATCAGAAAGATACCGAGTATGACTTCAATGATTGTGCCATCGAGCAAAACCAAGGTGTTGGCGCCTAAGGCCACCGCAGGGATCGCGGTGAGGCTGTACACCAGGCAGACTGTCCAGTTGGTTTCCTTCCACCATAAGATCACCCGCGAGAAGTTCGCGATCGTAGCGGTAATGGCAATGATGGACACCGTTTGAACGGGTCCGTAGAAATGAACTAGAGCAGGCATGAGGATGATGGTGGTGCCAAAACCAATCACCCCGCCGAGGACACCTGCAATCAGACCTAGGGATCCCAGAACCAAAATACTGAAGACGAGATCCGTCATGAAGCGCGGTGAGTGTTCAGGATATCGCGCCTAGTTCATTTTTCGAGCATTACCAAAACGGCCTAATTCAGGATAGACCGATTTGGTGGTGACCGGGCCCATACCCATGATTTGCACTTCTGTTTCGTCTTTGATTGAGCCATCGAAATGGACAGCACCGGCGGGGTGAAACATCACACTGCCGGTAGGCAAGGGGTTGGTGCTAGCTGGATCCCAGCTCGGGCTTGTGCCTGCATTCCAGGTGCCGCGAATGACGGTGACATAGCGGTCTTGATCATGTGAGTGTGGTGTGCTCATGATTCCGGCTGGAAATATATTGCGCACGATATAAAGACCAGGTTTTGTTGGGTCGCCGAACAAAACAGTGGATTTCACGCCGAGGTCGCCATCTTTCCAGACAATTTGCTCGCGTTTAATTGTGACAAAGTCTTTGGTCGTTGTCTGTGCCTGAGCCGTTAGGGGTGACGCATTGAGCGCACAGGCGATGATGACTGCAGAAATATTCAGGGTGAAATTCATTCAGGTCTCCGAAGGGTTTGAGTTTTATTATTGACTGTGGCACTGAAAAAATAGTTATAACGGCTGCTCGAGCGTGGGTGCGCTGTCGGTTAAGGTCATGCGACGCATGTCGCGTTTATAGATTTTGTCATCGTAGGGACGTGCGCGATGCATCGTGCAGCGGTTATCCCACATCACTAGATCGAACTGGCTCCAAACATGGCTGTAGACAAACTCGCGTCGCGTAGCCTCTTCAATTAAGTCTCGAATTAAGACCATGCCTTCTGGTCGAGGCATGCCTTGTACAACACCAATGTGAGAAGCCAGATAAACTGATTTACGCCCCGAACCTGGGTGTTTGCGCACCAAACGTTGCGGCACTGGGGCGTAGTTGAGAGTTTCTTGTTCGTTGAATGCATCAAAGCCAAGCTGCGCGCGCGAATAAATTAAAGAATGCTCGCAAACCAAGGGCGTGATAAACGCTTTCGTTTTTTCAGGCAGTCGATCCCAGGCGGCCCGCATATCGGCAAATTCAGTATTGCCGCCCTCAGGCGGAATCACGCGCGCATGCAACATTGAATACTTAGCGGGCGTTGCCTTAAAGCTGCTATCCGAGTGCCAAAGCGCATTGCCTAAGTTAAACATTCGACGCCGATCGTCTGCAGCCAGAATTGAACCATCGACATCCAGATTTGAAATGTCATTCATCTGGTTATACGCAAGCCGTTGCTTGTGGACATCGACCACCGCACGCGTTTCTTCAAGAGGCCCCAAGCTGCGCGCAAACGCGACCTCTTGGTCGTCGTCGAGTTCTTGTTTTGGAAACACCACGACCGCGTAGCGATCCATCGTACGGTCAATCGTTTGAACTTGTTCTGCGCTCAGAGGTTGACGCAGATCGATATCTGTAATTTCGGCGACAAAGTCGGCGCCAATCGGTCTAATTTGCATGATCGTTGTCTCTGTCGGCAAATTCGGGCTTTACCCGTTCTTATGCCGCAATATTAACGGTAAAAATCTTGGATTGGAACGTCAAACCCAATGGTTTTGCAACCAAAAGAGATCTAAGATAGGCCAATCTAGTGAATCTAATCCTTGAACATATACTCTGAGGCAAAACTCGATGAACTTAAAAACCATTTCAGTGGCGATTGCCTCTGTATTTTGCGCCTTCACTGCAACGGCGCAACAGGCCCCAACGGCGGATCAAGTCCTGACTGCCTTTGAAAAACTGGGTGGCGTGCACGCTGGCGAGCGACGTAATCATATCCTGGGTGTATGTGTGAGTGGCTCATTCGTGGGCGCCAAAGACGCGCAAGCGTATACACGTTCTGCCTTGTTCTCTGGCGAGGCGATCCCCGTGGTCGGACGTTTTTCGTTGGCCGGTGGTAATCCTAAGGCTCCCGATGCTAATAAAAGTCCGCGTGGCCTTGCTCTCCAGTTTAAGCTGCCCGGTAATAGCATTCACCACTTCACTATGCTGAATGTTCCGGTGTTTGGTGCCGCCACGCCTCAAACATTTTATGCGGGCCAACTGTCAAACATGGTTGACCCCGCCACGGGAAAACCTGATCCAGAAAAGCAAAAACAGTTTAGAGAGACTCACCCAGATGCTAAGCCGTTGGGTGAATTTATGGCTAAAAATAATCCGCCAGTCAGCTATGCCAATAGCGATTTTTTTAGTGTGCACACCTTTAAGTTTATTGATGCATCCAATAAAACGACACTCGTGCGCTGGCAATTTGTTGCTGAAGACGGCGTTAAGCGCTTGACTGATGCTGAGTTGGGTACGATGCCGGCACGGTTTTTAGACGATGATTTGATCGCTAAAACTAAAAAAGGCCCTGTTCGCTGGAATATGATGCTGACGATTGGAGAGGCGGGTGATGAGCAAAACAACCCGACGGTCTATTGGCCTGCAGAGCGTAAAAAGATACAGGCGGGCGTGTTAACGCTAACGTCGGCCACACCGCAAAAAGGCGCTGATTGCGAAAAAATTAATTTTGATCCGCTGGTGATGGGGGATGGCGTTGCACCCACGGCTGATCCGGTTTTATTATTTCGTTCGCCAGCGTACGCTGCTTCGTTTGCTAAGCGCCTGACCGGTAATTAAGGTCATCAGTCGCTGCCTGACTTGCACACTACTTAATCGAACAGATGCCCACGAATCGTTTTTTGACCGTCGCTTTTTATAAGTTTGTTGATTTGCCTGACTTTGAACAACGTAGGTTGCCGTTGCTTGAGTTATGTGAAAGGCTGCATGTTAAGGGTCTGATTCTGTTGGCCCGAGAGGGTATCAATAGCACCTTGGCGGGGGCTGAGGCTGGTATACGCGAGGTGTTAGAACACTTGCGTGCTGACCCTGCCTTTGCTGACTTGCAGCACAAAGAGGCCTGGGCAACTAATCCGCCATTTCGACGCATGAAAATTCGGATTAAAAAAGAGATCGTCACGATGGGTGTGCCAGACATTAGCCCCACCAAGATGGCCGGAACCTATGTCAAGCCGAAAGATTGGAACGCTTTAATTAGTGATCCTGATGTTGTCTTGATCGATACGCGAAACGACTATGAGGTTGAGCTCGGCACGTTCAAGGGTGCGATTGATCCGAACATCGGAACTTTTTCTGAATTGCCATCCTGGGTGGATCATGCGCAGGCCCTTGAAGCGCGAACGGGTAAAAAGCCCAAAGTGGCGATGTTTTGCACGGGCGGAATCCGTTGCGAAAAATCGACTGCCTTGATGCGCGCAAAAGGGTTTGACGAGGTCTATCATCTTGAGGGCGGTATTCTTAAATACCTTGAGACGATTTCTCCTGAGCACAGCCTGTGGGAAGGCGAGTGCTTTGTGTTCGATGAGCGTGTCTCGGTTGGGCACGGGTTGCTGCAAACGTCGCGACCCTTGTGCCGGTGCTGTCGTCAGCCCTTGCCGGATGGTGCGACTGAGTCGCCCTTATATGAAGAAGGGGTGAGCTGCCCTCGCTGCATCAACAAAACGACTGAAATACAAAAAAATGGTGCACGTGAGCGGCAGCGACAATGCGAATTGGCGAAAAAGCGCCAAACGGATCATGTCGGCGCAAAAATGCCTGTCGCGGTCGATTCCCCCTGACGCTGAGCAGGCTCAGCCTAAGCTTACTCAGGGATAATGCCAGCGTCCTTTACAATTTTTGCGTATTTGGCAACAGCTTCTTTTTGTAGGACGGCAAGCTCTTTCGGGCCCGAGGGCACCACGTCAAAACCAAACTTTTTAATTTTGCTTGCAACTTCGGGGTTTGCCAAAACCTTTAGCAGTTCATTACTCAGCTTATCCACCGCAGCGGCAGGTGCGCCTGCTCTGGTAAAGAAGGCGAGCCATGACCAGTGACCATAGTCCTTCAGTCCAGGCGTTTCAGCCACCGCAGCAATGCCCGGTGCCTCGTCGATGCGGTGAGGTCCTGTGACCGCAATGGCGCGCAGCTTACCAGTTGCGACTAGTGCCATTCCTGAGCCTGTGGGTTCGCACACGAGTTGTACCTGATTGCCCATCAAGTCGTTAAGTGCTTGAGTTGAGGTTTTGTAAGGAACAAAGGTGATGCTGGTTCCGGACATGACCTTCAGCATCTCGATACAAATCCGTGAGCTTGCGGTACCGGCACCGTAATTCAGTTTATTTGGATTCGCTTTCGCATAGGCAATGAGTTCTGCGACATTCTGAATTGGTAAGGCAGCAGGAACCAATAAAACGTTGTACGCATTGTCGAGCGCCTTGGCGACTGCAGTAAAGTCGTCAATGGGGTCGAAAGGCAATTTTGCATACAGGCTTGAGATTGCAGCCATCGTCGTGCTTGAACCAAAGACGATCGTATAGCCATCGGGTGCTGATTTCGCGACTGCCTCGACGCCAATCATGCCCTGTGCTCCAGGGCGATTTTCAACAATCACAGGTTGTTTGACTTGCTCTGAGAGTTTGTCCGCAATCAGGCGTGCAACGACGTCAGTGGCGCCTCCTGCGGCAAGCGGCACAATCATACGGATCGGTCGCGAGGGGAAGTCTTGGGCAACTGTGCTGAACGATGAGCCGCAGAAGAGTGTAAATGTGACCAATAGCGCTTGAAAAATTTTAGGCATGTACGTTCTCTTAAAGATGATTATTTTTTTGCTGCCGATTGCCAACGATTTAATACGATATCGTCCGTGGCGTCTACGTGCCGCGATAGCTCGTTTAAAAGCGGCAGCGTCAGCTGCGCTCCTTGCGCGAGCTCTTGAGCGAGATGTAGGTCTTTACTGACGATATCGACTAGCGAAAAGAAAGCTTCTTTGGATCGAGCCCAGGCTTGATAGTGTTGATGCGTCATCGCAGCATCGAGCGACATAAAATTGCGGCCACTGCTCACTTCCAGAAT
>CAIYCP010000067.1 GCA_903924715.1 uncultured beta proteobacterium | reverse complement strand
TTGTGGACTGAGTTCGAAACCAAGCGTCCAGAAATTTTCTGCGCCTTGAATACCTGCTTCAGATAAGACCAGTAGGTTCTTACCCTGGCGCTTCAAAATCAATTGAAACGGATGCGATTGCAACTCGAGGGTTGAGTCCCCTTGCGTCAGTTGCCAACCTTTGATCTCACCTGTTAACGGTTCAAGCACCGATTCGCCAATCGCCTCAGGGCGTGCGAGTAGCACCTCAGCATGCGCACGGCCACGACCGCCGGGCAAAATATCAGTCGCGAGCGCCTCAGGGCGACCACAGCGAATTCTGTACACGCCAGGTGCATGCGGCTCGACGGCGAGTCGAAACCCACCGCCCACGTCAAAGCTCGCCTTAGTCGGCAGCGTATCGAGCAGCTTGAGGGTGTCTAGGTACATTATTTAGCGCGAAGGTTTAAGCGACCAAAGGCGCTATTCTGACGGATTTAGCCACTTTAATAAACTCAAACCGTATAAATTCGGATTAATCTTATTTTGAAGCGGGTGGGTAGGGCTAAAAATTACGTATGCTGCGCCTGTTTCTTTATATTTGATGAATTATTAAAATTGCTCTTTATTCATCAAAAAACTGCTAATTTTGACTAATTCTCGCAATTATATCGTTTTCTAGTGGCATAGGCTCGCTAGTTAGGGCCGCTGCGATGAGGTCACCGGCCAAACTCGCCCAGGTCAGCCCTCGAGAAGCGAAGCCCGTTGCAAGCCACAGGCCGGGCGAACCCTGCACCGGGCCCACCACCGGGAACCGATCGGGCACGACCGCCCGCTGGCCCACCCAGCCCTTTAAGGCGCCTTGCTCGTCTGCGCTCAGCACCAGAGGCTGATTCAACAGGCTGGCAACACGACCCAGGTTTTCTTGTCGACCCGCCAGCGTCGTCTCTCCAGAATAGCCCTCATTGAGGTAACTGCTGCCCAGCACACATTGGCCCTGCACCGCCGGCAGAATGTAGCCGTCCCCAGACACAATGCAGCGTGGCCCACCGGCAAGCATTGCCTGAGCAACATAGGTCAGCTCACCCCCCAGGCCATACATCGCCGCCACACGCGAACCCGCTCGCAGCAAACCACTGGCTTGAAGTACCTGTTGCGTGGCCAAGCCGCCTGCCAACACCACCTGCGGTGCCTGGGCGATCACCTTGCCTGAACTGTCCCAAACGCGCCACTGCTGACCATACGATTCAACCCGTGCAACCTGCGCAGTCATACGCTGCACGCCCTCTGTCTGCGCGAGTTGATCTAGCAACGCCTCCGGCCGCACCCGTCGCGCCGTCGGGAAATACAAGCCACCCCGCCCAAGCGTCAGCCCAGCTAACGCACTTGCTTGTGCCGCATCCACGAACTGCAGCCACTGCTGCGGAAATGCCAATGCATCGACGATTCTCTTTAAATCAACAATACGCCCGGTCGCGCGCTGCAATTGAAGCGCGCCACACGCCATCACAATCGAGTCGGGCCACTGTGCCCAGCGGGCCTGCGCGCGCAAACTCCCCGCGCGCGACAACCGTGCGTACTGATCGTCATCGCGCGAAACCACTGGTGTGAGCGCCGCAGCAAGATGCCCGCGCTGTCCGCCGCCATGCTCTGACGCAGCATCAAGCACCGTTACCTGCCAACCCCTCAGTGCCATCGCCTGCGCCACGTGCATGCCCGCAAATCCGCCCCCCACCACAATCAACTGTTGTGGCCCAGAACTCAGGTCATGCGAAACATCGTGATCCTCTTGAGGGCGACCCCTCGGAGATGCGCGCGCGCTTAAAAACACAACTGGCTTTGGCGCACTCGACGAATCCACTTCCAAGGTACTGACTGCACCTTCGCTCTGCTGCGTGGCTTGCGCATGAAAGGTCAAATGACTTTCTAGCCAAGCAGGCCAAACAGACGTTGTCGTCAACGCCAGTAGCGCCGCGTTTTTCTTGATTAAACGACCTAGCGCGACCGCCAACGCAGTCTGTTGTTGCGCTGGCGCGGCCAAAACCTCAGACGAAAGAATGACGGCATCCGCTAAAAGACTGAGGCGCGACAAAAGCACGGGCGCCGTACCCACCGCCAAAGTCAGGGTCACACGCAATGATTCGAACTCAAGTCGGTGCACCCCGGGCAGACTGAACGGCCATTGCGCGGCCAGCTGCTGGGCAAGGTCGTGCAGTTTGTCTGGCAAACGACTCAACAAGTGCGCGCGCAGTGCGTCGCGAGAGGGGAGCGTTGGCACGACAAGCACCCCATGCAGCCTTAAGCATCGGCCTGGTTCACGTCGCCACCGATCCCACAGGCACACAAACCGCAAACCATACTCATCCGCCAAATCGAGCAAGGTGTAAGACGAACGGCCCGACCAGACCTCAGGCACGCCTAATTGTTTGAGGGATTGCTCTTGCTGCGCGACGTCGATCACATTCGACTCGCAAGCCAGCACAGAAGACTGACCCCGTAAAATATTGATGCGGTTTGCGTATTCATAATGGGTGATGTGTTTTGTTTGATGTTACCCGTTGAGACAAGCCGCTAACACCATTTGTGGACTTGCCTGCACGCAAGTCGATCAAATAGCCTCAAATACGCCTCATCGATCGGGGATTCGAGGTAGTATCTCGGTCAGTGCCTTTGGTCGCCCCTTAAACGCCACAATACTCACGGTATGTCTCAGCCTAATCTCGCAAGTGCCTCGCCCTGGCGCGACAAAATAAATGGCGTGCTGTTTGTCGGTTTATTGGCGGCAGCCGTCGTGCAGTTAGCCGCAGTCCCCTCGATCAAAGCACTGGGCTTTAGTCCTTTGGTAATTGGCATCGTCTGTGGCATGCTTTATGGCAACTTCTTGCGAGGCACCATGCCCGCAGAATGGGGCGTCGGGGTACATTTCACGGCGCGCCGGATGCTGCGAGTCGCAGTCGCGTTTTACGGACTCAACATCAGCGTGCAGCAAATTCTTGAGGTCGGCTTGCCTGGCATTCTCGTTTCAGTCGGAATCGTGCTGAGCATCTTGATCCTTGGCACCTTAATCGGTACGCGTTTACTCAAGCTTGATCGCGATACCGCGATGCTGACCGCTGCGGGCAGTGCCATTTGTGGTGCTGCCGCCGTCCTCGCCTTCGAATCCACTCTCAAAGCGGCGCCTCACAAAAGTGCAGTGGCAGTCGCTACGGTCGTACTATTTGGCACCATCTCGATGTTTTTATACCCGCTCCTTTACCAGACGGGTTGGATCCAGTTTGACACCCGTGCCTTTGGCATCTTTTTAGGCGGGGTCGTACATGAGGTGGCTCAAGTCGTTGGGGCGGCCAGCAACATTGACGCAGCCACAACCGAAGTTGCCACGATCGTCAAAATGACCCGCGTGGCCTTACTGGTTCCTGTCTTGATCGTTCTGGGCCTTTGGCTGCAACGCTCAGCGCAAAGCTCTTCCGCCACGACCGGTGCAAAAGCCAAACTACCAATCCCCTGGTTTGCAATCGGCTTTTTAGTATTGGCTTTGATCAACTCGGCCCAGATCATCCCCGCCCCCGTGCTGCAGGCCTTGCGCACCCTTGATATTTTTGTACTGACCATGGCGATGACCGCCCTGGGCATTGAGACCCGCTTTGCGCAAATGCGTCAGGCGGGCCCTCGCGTCATGGTCTTGGGTGTGATCTTGTTTATACTGTTGGGGTTGGGAGGATATGCACTCGTCAAGTTTGTTGCTTGATACCCTTCAGTAGCCCTCGCCTTGCACGTTAGTTTGAACAGTACGTTTGCCCGGCCACTACTCATGACCCAAACAGCTCCCGATGTAACAACCCCCGTTGGTCGCCTCGATCCTGAAGACGCGCAGCTTGCGTTGGCGACCGTGCAAGAGGTCTTACATCGGCACGAGTTAGTCGAAAACCTCGCCCATCGCCAAGAGCAAAATGACGCGCGGGCAGACCTCGTTGAGGGCTTGCTACACCGACAACACGAAGCCGAACTGACTGCTTTAGTCAACAGTCTGCATCCGGCTGATATTGCGTTTATTCTCGAGTCATTACCCAACAATGACCGTCTGTTGATCTGGCGCTTAGTTGGCTCAGAACACGATGCTGACGTGCTGCTTGAGGTCGCCGATTGGGTACGCGAATCCCTGATTGAGGCGATGGATCGCAAAGATCTAGTCGCCGCAACAGGCAACATGGATGCCGACGAACTGGCAGACCTGGCGCCCGATCTACCCCCTGATGTCGTAGCCGAAGTTCAGAAAGGTCTCACGGTCGAAGAGCGCGCCCGTCTGATCGAAGCCATGGGTTATCCAGATGACAGCGTCGGTAGCATCATGGATTTTGAGATGGTCCGTGTCCGCGAAGATGTTTCGCTTGAGGTCGTGCTGCGCTACCTCAGACGCTTACCAGAACTTCCCGATCATACCGATCAAATTTTTGTAGTTGACCGACAAGACAAGCTCCTTGGTACGCTCACCTTGTCTGCCCTGCTGGTTAATGAACCAGAAGTGGACGTGTCCTCGGTGATGAGCCCCGACTACCTGTCATTGAGCCCACTCGACTCAGACTCTGAAGCAGCCGGTGCGTTCGAACGCTACGATCTGGTGTCTGCCCCAGTCGTTGATGACCTGGGCCGCTTAGTCGGGCGTGTGACAATCGCCGAGGTGGTGGACGTGATCCGCGAAGACTCTGACGAACAAGCCTTGTCCCGTGCGGGTATGCAAGAAGAGGATATCTTCGCGCCCGTCACGATGGCCTTGCGTAACCGCGCCCCTTGGTTGTTACTCAATCTTTGCACCGCCGCCATTGCGTCGTTTGTCGCCTCTCGCTTTGAAGATACCGTCAGTACGATCGTGATGCTCGCTTTTTTAATGTCGATCGTTGCGGGCATTGGCGGCAATTCGGGCAATCAAACGATGACGCTGATTATTCGTGCGTTGGCAGTAGGTCGAATCACCGATAAAAACGTGTGGCAATTAGTGAAGCGTGAGATGCTGGTCACGTTTTTAGTGGGCCTGGTGGGCAGCGCAGTGGCAGCCGTGTTTGCCTGGGCTATTTCAAACTCGATTCCCATCGCGCTGGTGATGATGGCTGCGATGATCTGCAACATGCTGATCGGCGCCACAATCGGCGTGCTTGTGCCCGTTGTGCGCACCCGCTTTGGCAAAGACCCTGCGATGGGCTCTTCGGTATTGCTGACGTTTGCAACCGATTCACTTGGGTTTTTTATCTTTTTAGGTCTGGCAACAATATTTTTACTTTGAATTTTCTCGCAGCATTGAAGCGTTTTAATTCAGTCAAGTTACGCTCAGTCTAGCCGTCGAATCGACGCCAACGCACGATTCACATGCGTACCAATGCGTTCAGAATCAATCCCGTAAACATGAAGCGATACCGCCGTCTGAGCACCCTCTTGCCCAGCATGGCCCAACCGGTGAATGAAGTCTAAGCCAGCGTGACTGCAGGCGCTATGGCCTGCTATGCGCTCAATATGACTCAAGGGGTACGCGTGCCCGGCCGCTTGATCCCAGGCGTAATGGGTTTCGCGCAATGCCCCGCTTAAAACGCGATACGCGCACCAAGTGAAATGCGCATGAACAGGACTAAAGTGTCCCGCCTCCCAAATCAATGCCACGACGGTATAACGGCCTTTAAGGTCCGCGTGCAAGACATGGCGCGTATAGCTGTGCTCGGCTCGAGGTAAATTTAATAAACTTGCGACCATGTTCGGTGTGAGCACCGGAGTCAATGCGTGATTTAAGGCTTGTCGAACGCGATAAGGCACTAAGTCGGCAACCTCACGACAAGCTTGCGACAGCAGTTCGCTGCACCCAGGAAGCAGTTGATCAAGTCTGGACTGCGTGGGAGGAACAGTGCCAGGCGCCTGGGCGTGTAAAACGGAAGACATCGCGGATCGAGAATGGATCATGCTAACAATTCTTAAAAACGCTTGCGCTCGATGCGACTCAGCTGCCTGAATCTTTTGCTGTGGTCTCAGCAATCCATGACTGCACCAAGGTGTAGGTCACCGCAAGCGCAACGGGCCCGACAAAAATACCAATCAAGCCAAAACTCAACAAACCACCAATCACCCCTGCAAAAATCAGCAGCAAGGGTAAATCGGCACCACGCTTGATCAAGATGGGGCGCAAAAAGTTATCGATACTGGCCACAAACAAACTCCAGATCAATAAGAGCACCGCCCAAGTCGTATCGCCCTGCCAAAACATCCATCCAACCGCCGGAAACAGCACAAGACTCGGACCAACCTGTGCAATACAAAGCATCAGCATCACAGCCGACAAGATCGCCGCAAAAGGTACGCCCGCGACAACCAGGCCGACGCCACCGAGCACCGTCTGCACGACTGCTGTCACACCAACCCCAAGTGCAACGGCACGGATTGCTTGGCCTGCAAGAATCATCGCACCTTCACCGCGCTCACCCGCTAAACGACGACCAAAGCTTCGGATTAATTTAGCGCCCTCTTCGCCAGCCGAATACAGAATGGCAGAAATCGTCACCACCAATAAGAATTGAATCAACATGCCACCCAAGCCGCCAAACTGTGACAGCACCCACTTGCCAGTTGAGGCCGCATAGGGTGCAACATGATCCATGAACCCCGTCGCACCACCGGCGATAAGATCCGTCCAAGAATTTGCGATTTT
This sequence comes from uncultured beta proteobacterium, assembly GCA_903924715.1. Classification (GTDB taxonomy): domain Bacteria; phylum Pseudomonadota; class Gammaproteobacteria; order Burkholderiales; family Burkholderiaceae_B; genus Zwartia. Next base: position 966 of record CAIYCP010000067.1, on the reverse strand, counting down.
TTCACCAACGAACGGAATATGCTCAACCCATTCAGGTAACGCGGGCAACCCATTGGTCGCCAGGCTTTTGCCTAACACCATAAACTGATCTGACTTTTGAGTAATCGTGCTGATCGCCCACCAAAGTGGCGCGACCAAAAGCAACAGCATCCCCACAGTCATGGTTATGACGGCGGGTAAGCGTCGCCCGCCAAAGGTCTTTTGCAAAGAGATCAACCACGGCCACGTTGCCACCACCAGCATAGTCGCCCACACTGTGGCGGCCAAAAAGGGCCGAAGTACCCAAAGGGATAAAGCGATCAACCCGACGATGCAAAACACGGCGAGGGTATTGCGGGTTAAATCATGATGCATAGATCTCTCTCCAGGGGCTTGAACGACGGGCTCAACGATACCTTAGCGTTGGACTAAGCCTTTAATATTTGCCTCAAAGGCGCGCAAGCGTTTAAACACAGACATTAACTCGACCATTGAGGCCCAGTTGCGTACTAAAACCTGAAAAGACGTTTGAATACGCTCAAACGAACGTATTGTCTGCGCAAACATTCCCAAGGTTAGCGTGCCGGCAATCACCGTTGGGCCCAACACCAAAAAAGGCACCACAATCCCATACTGCAAATACGTTAACTTACCAGCATCAAAGTACAAATAGTGAAAAAATAAACGGTGGTAGCTTTTTTTTAGCGCGCCGAACAACTGAGTTACCACAGGGGGCGATGCGCGCTGAGTGTCGTCTTCTGCATACACCAACTCTTTGCGATAGGCCGCTTCAGCTTTTTGATTGTCGAACTCGAGGCCGGGCAATTTAATTCCGACTAAGGCCAAGATCACAGTGCCTGCCAAGGCGTACGCGATCGCGGCATACACCAACGCATGATCCACCTGACCAAAAAATGGAATGTGCTGAATGCTCTTTGAAATCACCCAAAGAATCGGTAAAAACGCCAGCAAAGTTAAAACCGCTTC
>CAIYCP010000066.1 GCA_903924715.1 uncultured beta proteobacterium | reverse complement strand
CCTCCGTGCAGTGTGCGTGCGGTGAGATAGTTGGCACGTAGCGCCGCGAGGTCAATTAAAGCTTTTGAAGGGCGTGTCATAGCGGTCAGAATAACAAATGAATTAAGCGTGTACCTCTGCCGGCGCAGTGAAGGGCATACGAACGGAGGCTTGGTAACGACTGATCGCCAATCCTTCAGTGCTGATTTCAGGACGTTGACCAGTCATCATATCTGCGATCAGTTTGCCTGAGCCGCAGGCCATCGTCCAGCCCAACGTGCCATGTCCAGTATTTAAAAAGAGATTCGGCAGACTTGTTGCGCCAACAATAGGGGTGCTATCGGGCGTCATGGGTCTCAGCCCAGTCCAAAAACTAGCCTGTTTGAGATCGCCGCCTGGAAATAATTCACTGACGACTTTTTCGAGCGTTGCGCGACGCTTCAGGTTCAAACTGAGATCAAAGCCAGAGAGTTCGGCCATACCGCCCACACGAATTCGCTGATCAAAGCGCGTGACTGCGACCTTATAGGTTTCGTCGAGCACCGTTGATTGTGGCGCAAGGGACTCATCCTTAATGGGTAGAGTCAGTGAATATCCTTTGACTGGATAAACGGGGAGTGTGATTTTTAGAGGTGCGAGTAGATCGCGAGTGTAGCTACCAAACGCTAAAACATAGCGATCTGCACGAAGGACTTCGTGTTCGGTACGCACCCCTGTAATCTGGCCGCCCTCGTGGAGCAATTGTTCAACGTGCGTGTTGTAGCGAAACGTGACCCCAAGCCCTTGCGCCAACTCGGCTAAGCGGGTCGTGAATAATTGACAATCGCCTGTTTCGTCATTGGGTAAGCGTAAACCGCCCGCGAGTAAACCTTGAGCGCGACGCAGGCCAGGTTCGACCGCAGTGAGTTGGGACGCGCTGAGCAATTCGTAAGGAACACCGCATTCTTGCAGCACTTTAATATCGCGTTCAACGGCGTGCATCTGAGCTTGAGTGCGAAACAACTGTAAGGTGCCTGCACAACGCTGTTCGTATTGAATGCCGGTGTCGGCACGAAGCGCGTCGAGGCAATGGCGGCTGTATTCTGCGACCCGCATCATGCGTTCTTTATTGAGTTCATAACGGGACGCAGTGCAATTGCGTAGCATGCTCGCCATCCAGCGTAACTGCCATAGGCTACCGTCGAGCTTAATGGCCAACGGAGCATGTTTGGAAAACATCCATTTCATCGCTTTGAGAGGAATACCGGGTGCGGCCCATGGGGTGGAGTAGCCCGGTGACACTTGCCCCGCATTGGCGAAGCTCGTTTCATTGGCCACACAGCTTTGCCGGTCAAGAACAGTGACCTCGGCACCCGCTCGCGCGAGGTAATAAGCACTTGTTGTACCGATGACGCCAGCACCTAAAACGATGACTTTCATGGTGATATTTCCGCTATTCAGACAATACTGAAAGTTTAGAGATAGTTGAGTAGCGTTTTTTATTGAAATATATGACTTTTATTAGTAAAAACACTTTTTTTGTTGCTTTCGCACCCAAAACACAGAGAAAACCACAAAATCAGCGATTTAAGCGCATAAATCGGCTGTAAGTGTTTGACTCTAGGGGACTTCACCTCTACACTTTGCCTGCAAGATTCTCAAGCGACGCGGTTTTTGTCCCTAGTCGGTCGCCCTTAGTGGTAATCAGTGGTGTCTATCCCTTCCTTGACCATCTAGCACGTTGGGCGTTTTTGCCCGTTTTTTATCTATCAAGGAAGTTGAAATGGCAACTGGTGTCGTGAAGTGGTTCAATGCCGAAAAAGGTTATGGTTTTATTATGCCTGACGGCGGCGGCAAAGATCTGTTCGCTCACTATTCTGAAATTCGCTCGAGTGGTTACAAAACTCTCGAAGAAAACCAGAAAGTTAGCTTTGAAATTGGTCAGGGCGCTAAAGGCCCATCAGCTACCAACATTCAAGTGCTGTAATATTTACTGACCCTGTCTGCTTCGGCAGAAGGTCTGTATCTAAGCCCTGTATCGCTTATGTGATGCAGGGCTTTTTTGTTGGGTAAATTTTTAGCGCATTGGTTTCAAGGTCGATTGGGCTAGTTGTTGTTTAATCTGACTTGAGACGGTTTTTTCTGATAGTTTTTTCAGTGCCAAATAATTGAAGGTGTTAAATAAATGACTTCGCTCGCAAACGCTCAGTTACTCACCACGCGTCGCTCACAAAAACTCGTACAGGCGCCAGGG
>CAIYCP010000065.1 GCA_903924715.1 uncultured beta proteobacterium | reverse complement strand
CCCTGGCGCGCAAGGCATGGATCGCGCTACAGCGGATTACATGGGAATGATGGCCACGGTCATGAATTCCTTGGCCCTGCAAGATGCCCTCAAGCACCGTGGCGTTGATGCCCGCGTGCAGTCAGCCTTGAACATTGAACAGGTCGTAGAGCCATACATTCGTCCCAAGGCCTTGCGATACCTCGAAGAGGGCAAGGTGGTCGTGTTTGCAGCGGGCACGGGCAATCCTTTTTTTACGACGGATACTGCAGCCTCATTACGCGGTGCTGAAATTGGTGCTGAAATTGTTCTGAAAGCAACGAAAGTTGACGGAATTTACAGCGCAGATCCCAATAAAGATCCGGCGGCGACACGCTATAACCGAATAAGCTTTGACGAGGTGATCAATCGTCGGCTTGAAGTCATGGATGCGACAGCCTTTGCTTTGTGTCGCGATCAAAAATTACCGATTCGAGTGTTTTCGATCAACAAACCTGGTGCGCTAAAACGGGCGGTCAGCGGCGAAGACGAAGGTACGCTCGTTCACGTTTAAAGGAAACACAATGAGTATTGCAGACATTCAAGCCTCTGCTCAAGCCCGAATGGCAAAGTCGCTCGAGCAGCTCAAAACGAATCTGGCAAAAATTCGTACAGGGCGGGCGCACCCAGGCATTCTTGATCATGTACAAGTTGAATACTATGGCTCACTGGTGCCAATCTCTCAAGTTTCAAATGTGAACTTGATGGATGCGCGCACCTTGAGCGTACAGGTTTGGGAAAAAAATATGTCAGGCGCAGTCGAAAAGGCCATCCGTGACTCTGATCTGGGCTTAAATCCGATTGGGATGGGCGATAGCATTCGCGTGCCGATGCCCGCCTTGACCGAAGATCGCCGTCGAGATTTGAATAAAGTCGTGAAGTCTGAAGGCGAAGATGCCAAGATTGCCGTGCGTAACTTGCGTCGGGATTCAAATGATTCATTTAAAAAACTCGTAAAAGATAAAGAGATTTCAGAAGACGATGAGCGTCGGGGCCAAGAGGTCGTACAAAAATTGACCGACCGTTGTGTGATTGAAATCGATAAGATGGTCGCGCAAAAAGAAGCAGAGATCTTGACGGTTTAGGCCGCCTCCCCACATGGCGATTAGCTCAACGCGCGAAGTTCCTGTCACAGGTGCGATTCCTACACATGTAGCGATTGTGATGGATGGCAATGGTCGCTGGGCACATGCACGTCTATTACCACGCACAGCGGGTCATGCAAAAGGGGTTCAGTCTGTACGTCGAGCGGTAGAAACCTGCGGGGCTGCCGGTGTTAAATATTTGACCTTGTTTGCCTTTAGTTCAGAAAATTGGCGCCGACCCGCAGATGAAGTCTCACTCTTAATGCGGCTGTTTGTGCAGGCGCTTGAACGCGAAGTTGCACGCTTGCAAGACCAAGGTGTGCGTTTGCATGTGGTGGGTGACCTGTCTGCGTTTGAGCCCAAACTCCAAGACTTGATTGCTCAGGCCGAGCAAAAAACACAGCACAACGATCAGTTGCATTTAACCATCGCTGCCAACTACGGTGGCCGTTGGGATATTTTGCAAGCGACTCGCGCGTTGTTGGCGGCGCGTCCTGAGCTTGTGACCAATCCAAATGAACTCGATGAAACCTGTTTGGCACCTTATCTGTCGATGGCTTGGGCGCCTGAACCTGATTTGTTTATTCGAACCGGTGGCGAGCAACGCATGTCAAATTTTTTAATTTGGCAGATGGCCTACACAGAACTGTATTTTACAGAGTGTTATTGGCCAGATTTTGGTGAAACCGAGCTGCTCGAGGCCTTTGAATGGTATCGAACGCGCGAGCGTAGATTTGGCCGAACAAGCGCCCAAGTTCATAGCTTAGCCACAAGCTAGCGGGCATGCTAAAGCAACGGGTCGTCACTGCTATTGTTTTGCTGGGCGTACTCGCGCTAGCAGTGTCAGCAACCTCTCCCTGGCCTTTTCTAATCTTTCTTTCAGTCGCCTGTTCCTGCGCCGGTTTTGAGTGGCTGCGACTGACGCTAGGTGGCCGCAGTGTTTGGTCGTTTGCCGGAGGGCTCTTGCTCT
>CAIYCP010000064.1 GCA_903924715.1 uncultured beta proteobacterium | reverse complement strand
CGGCCTGGCCACCACATCCCCCGGCATGACCGTGCTGTGCGTGATGGCCGCCGAAGCCGTGGCGCGCGCTACCGTGCAGGCGGTAAGGGCCGCGCAGGGTTTGCAGGTGGGGGCGATGTGGTTGCCGGGGGTGAGGGATTTTAAATAAGCGGCGCAGGGAATAAAGCGTGGCGACTGTCAGTGCTTGGACTGATGAACCACTTTTTCTCAAACCATGAGCGTCATACCAGCGTGCTTGGAAGCCCCGACATCGAATGTCATGGTCTGATTGCAACCCGCACCCGATGCAGCCCGCTCGATCAAGCAGTCCGCAAAATCGCCTTTGCCTTGACCAAACACGCGCAGTGCACGCATGACTTGATCAGCCCGTTCGACCAACAATTGTTTACTACGAAGAATGACTTCAAGGGCCTGCGCTACCTGCGAACCAGTCAGTTCATAGCTTGAGGTCAACACCCAATACAACTCCACCACAGAAACCATGGTGATATACCCAGGGTTATCGAGGTCCAACGACTCGATCAAACGTGTTGCTTTGGGTGATTGTTTGGGGTCGTCCTGCATGATGTAGCGCACCAAAACATTGGTATCCAAGCCAATCATCTTGCAGCCGACCCACGCTTGGCGATGGCGGTGTTCATCGCCTCAATGGACACCGCTTTTTGGGTCGGACCAAACATGCCCTTGAGTTCAGTCACCTCGCTGGTCGCCGCGACAAACTCGTAACGGCCAGGTGAAATCAGAACAAACTCGACACGATCACCTGCATCGACCTTGAGGTCGTTGCGAACCTCAGCGGGTATGGTGATCTGACCTTTTGAAGTGAGGGTTGCGGTTGCCATATTGAGCTCCTATTTCCTTACTTTAATGTAAGGAAAATCATTAGTCAAGATTTCTTGCTGTGCGGTCTTCAACTAACTATAACTAAGCCACAGTCATCTTCTGGCGCAGAATCGCCGAATCTCAGCCCTCAAAAGCTTGCGCTTAAAAAGAACCCCCCGATTTCATCGGGTGTTGGGTCCGGTCCTGGCAAACAGTCAAGGCCTCAGAGGCTGAACGAGGTTACTTCAAAGCCTTGAAGCGAAAGCGCTTGGGCTTCCCACTCTCTTCACACACGCACCAGCGCAAGGCAATGTGGGCGCAGGCAGCGGCGCCAGCGTGGACGATGTGATCGACCCCGACAACGGTGACTTGGTTGCAGGCGCTCGTCATGAGGACGGCCTCGGCCTGTGCGACACCCGCCGCAGCTTGCTAGCCGGTGTGCCACCCTTGCCCATATTGGCAGGTACCAACACCACCATTGGCGTCATCGCCACCGACGCCAAACTCAGCAAAAGTCAAGCCCAACGCCTGGCGCAAATCGGCCACGACGGCCTGGCCCGCAGCATCAACCCAGTGCACACTTTGTCTGACGGAGACACGCTGTTTGCCCTGTCCACCGGCCTGGCCACCACATCCCCCGGCATGACCGTGCTGTGCGTGATGGCCGCCGAAGCCGTGGCGCGCGCTACCGTGCAGGCGGTAAGGGCCGCGCAGGGTTTGCAGGTGGGGGCGATGTGGTTGCCGGGGGTGAGGGATTT